>DATCZB010000179.1:0-2157 GCA_036526155.1 Gammaproteobacteria bacterium | reverse complement strand
CTGGCCCTGGCACTCGTGAACTCATCCCACTTGGACTCGGCCAAACCCTCGGCAACGACCCGGCTATGCACGTCGGCCCGCTGCCGAATATCGAGTGTCGCCATATGAAAGCCAAAGGTTCGGGCCCGGCGCAAGAGACGGTTGAGCGCAAACAACCCGGCATGCTGGCCTCTGTGCGCACGCAAGCTCGCCGCAATGCACTCCAGGTCCGCGACGAACTCGTCGGGTGACTCGTATGGAAATGCAGCATCGTCGTAGGTTGCGCTGAGCCGCGCCTCGACGAGTCGCAGGAACACACGATAGGGCATGCCTCGGTGCCGGGGGGGAACCGTATGCACCGACTCGGGAAAATGCGAGCTGTACACCGCGATCCTCTCGCGCAGCTCGCCCGAGAACTCGACCCGAGACTCCGTCTGGCTCAGGTGGCGTGCGAGCTCGTGAACCTCGGCAAAATACAGATTGAGCACCAACGTCCGGTTGCGGTGCAGGCTCTTGCGAATGCTCCGGCCGGTAATCTCCGGATGCCCGTCCATATCGCCACCGGCCCAGGTGCCGAACCGGACGAGAATCGGCACGCGAATCCGCCTCGAGTCCTCACCGTATGCGGCCTCTAGCGCCGTCTCCAGGACCTCGTAGAAGTACGGGATGACCCGATAGAGCACATCGGTGAGAAAGAACAGGATGTGCTCTGCCTCGTCGCCGAGCCCCGGATTCTGAGTGTGATCATCCGTCTGCCAGCCCGTCGTCATCTCGAGCCGGATCCGGCCGAGAGTCGCCGTCATCTCCTGCGGTGTCAGGTACGGATCGAGCGTCTTCACCAGGTACTGCGCGATGCTTTGCTCCTTGCGCAACAAGGTTCGCCGGGTGACGCTAATCGAATGGGAGGTAAAGATCGGGGTCAGCTCGACCCTGGCGAGAGCCTGCTGTATCTCGTCACGCCCGAACCCCTGTTCCTTCAGACGCATCAGCGTATCCAGCGCGCCGTACGGTTGCGGCGTGCGGGAGTCCTGCAGATAGGCGCGCCGACGGCGAATCCGGTGCACCTTTTCCGCCATATTGACCATCTGGAAGTACGTCGAAAACGCGCGAATGAAGTCGCCGGCCGTCTCCGGCGCCAGCTCCCTGATCAGGCTCTGAAGCTCAGGTGTCGCGTCGCTGTTACCTTCGCGATGGGCGATTGCTGCCCGACGCGCTGCCTCGACGAGATCGAACAGCGCTTCTCCGCCCTGATCCTTGACCACCTGTCCGACGAGCCGGCCGAGGCGGCGCACGTCGGCCTTGAGCGCCTGGTCCTTTTCCGCAAATACGATATCCGAGCGGGCAACCGGTTGTGATTGAGCTTCGGACATTGGGAGGATCAGAATTACTGCTAGCGGTAGGCGCTGGCCTGAAGCTCGAACAGGCGGGCGTAGCGCCCCTCCTGAGCCATGAGCTCTTCGTGGTTGCCCTGTTCGACTATTGTGCCATGCTCCATGACCGCAATCGTATCCGCCTGCCTCACTGTAGAGAAGCGATGTGAGATCAGGATCACGATCTTGTTGCGAGTCAGCGTCCGGAAGCGCTCGAACACCTGCATCTCCGTTTCGGCGTCCATCGACGAGGTCGGCTCGTCGAGCACGAGAATATCAGCCTGATCGCGCATGAACGCGCGCGCCAGAGCGATTCGCTGCCACTGGCCGCCGGACAGCTCCTGTCCACGGTTGAACCAGCGGCCGAGCTGCGTGTCGTAGCCTTCGGCCAGCGCTTCGATGAACTCACTGGCCTGGCCGCGCTCCGCGGCGCTCGTCCATCGCTCCTGGTCCTCGAGCGCGGTGACGTCGCCAATACCGATATTCTCACCCACGGTAAGCTGATAGCGCATGAAGTCCTGGAAGATCACGCCGATACGGTCACGCAGCGCGCGCGGATCCCAGTCCCCTAGCTCGGTGCCCTGATACGTGATCCGACCCTCGTCGGGCGGATAGAGGCCTGCGAGCAGCTTGACGAGCGTCGTCTTCCCCGAGCCGTTCTCCCCGACGAGCGCGATGCGCTCCCCAGGGCCGATCCGAAACGAGACGTCGCGCACCGCCCACGCTTCGGCGTCGGGATACCGGAACCCGACGCCCTCGAAGACGAAGCCGTCTCGAATGGATCGGGGCATCGGTCGAGCGTCCGATG
>DATCZB010000178.1:0-14902 GCA_036526155.1 Gammaproteobacteria bacterium | reverse complement strand
TTTGTCCGAGTTCACCGCTGACAAGCTCGTCGTTGTATACGACTGCGTTTTCGGCTCCCGTCATGGCAGTCGGCAGACCCGGGATTGTCAGGCTGAAGTGCCGGTTGCCGACCAGAGGCATGCCGGCCTCATAGCCGCGGCCGAGCTCGTAGATTTGCCCTTGCTCGATCAGCGAAACAGCCTCGAGAATCTTCGCCGGGGTGATGCGGTTGGCTGCCCCGCGCTCATCCTCAGGGCCCCACTCGGACGGCCACCAGACGGGGCCGGCCGGGGTCTGCGCATCCGCAGCGCCAGCAAGGCCAAGCGTTAGCCCGAGTGCGACAAGCACATTCGGCGTTATCCGGTGCAGCATTTGAATCTCCCCGTCAGTTGAGCGAGCCGCCGGCATGCACGGTCGCAGGATCGAGCCCGCGTTTCAAGAAAAGGTAGTTGCGCCTCGCGTCCTCGGCCCTCGGATACTCATACTCGGAAAACTGCGATACATGAATGTAGCGACCGCGGTTCTTGTGCGTCCAGCTGCGGTGATCCTTGCGCGACACATAGTAAAAACAGCCGTCGTACCCCAGCTCGAACAGGAACTCGAAAATCTCCCCTCGGCTTGCGATCTCGTGGCTGCACTCGAAGACGAGTGCCGGCAGGAACCGAGCCAGCGTCGCCTTGCCGCCCTTGAACACATCCAGCTCATGATCCTCGACGTCGCATTTGATGAAGCGCAGGTCGGTGATTGCGTTCTCGGCGGCGAAGTCGTCGAGCCGGACAACGGGCACGCTGACCTCGTCCCACTCGCGGGAATCATCGATATGGAAGCTCGCTGCTCCGGAACCCGCTCCGGGTCTCTGTAATAGGAGCTCCCCGCGCTCCGATGAGAGCCCGACGTTTTCGATCTCGAGGTTGTTCAGGCGAAAACTCCGGCGAATCGTCTCGAGATGGCTTTTGAGCTCGGGTTGGGGCTCGAACGCAATGACCCTCCCCCGAGACCCGGCGGCGCGGGACATGTAGATCGAATAGATGCCGCGGTTGGCTCCGATGTCGAGCAAGGTGCCGCCCGCAAGGTCAGCGCCGCGGACGAAGCTGATCGCCGGGACTTCCGACTTGAACCGGTAGCGCCAGCAGCGGTACCTCATCCGCAGCTTGTTCGACTGGCTCAGCATGCGATGTTCCGATAAAGCACGATCGAGCGCTTCCTGCCGTTAGGGGGGATCTCCACGCCCCGGGCTCAGATCGCGGGGAACTCGGGCAGCGTCTCGGCCAGAATTTCGGCGACGGCTGCGCGGTCCATCGGCGTCAGGCTCGTGAACCCGTCATCCTCCGGACCGGCCCTGAGAATCTCGGCTATCCGGGCATAAACCGCCTCACGCGCAAATTGGGGTAACGCCGAAAAACCATCCGAATAGATCAGGTAGCTAAGCGGGTAGCGGAACAGCCGCGTTTCCAGATCGAGCTGCCTCAGCGACCGGCCGGCGGAATCGACCGGCCCGAGACGCTCGAATTGCTCGCTGAACCCGGAATTGCCGACGATTGGCGCCGTCAGCCCGATCGAATCGACCATCAGCAGCGCCCTGACCACTGCTTCGACGTGTTGATCGAGCGCCGGCGACTCGTCGCCCGGCCCAGCGGCTGACTCGACCTCAGCCGACTCGAACCGCAATCGGCTGATCAGGTTCTGGACCTGAACCTGGTGCTCGAGCACCATGAGCGCGGCAATGTCGCTGAGCGGGGTCAGATACTGAGTCGTGTCGAACAGCTCGCTGAGATCGTCGATGTTGCCGACCCTGAGCGCTTCGATATCCTGCAGGTCCTCGGCCCGTTCGACGACGATATTGCCGAGATGCACCTGATCGCCATGACTTCCGGTGACATACCACCCGCCCCAACGGCTCCTGAGTGGCGTAGCCGGACTGGTGAGGATCCAGGCTTCGTGCGAAACGAGCTCCCCGTCAGTCCCCGTGTAGCCCGAGCCGAGCAGGAATCGCGGCACGCCGCCGCCCGTCAGGCTGTAAGTGTCGTGGCAGCGCAGACAACGCCCGAGCTCCCGTTCCATGATGGGGTCGGCGTCCGAATCCTGTGACACAGAGTAGAAGACTGGCCCGAGCTCGGGATCGTAGCTCGCGACTTCGAGCGAGCCGGCACCAGGGACCCAGGCGACGTAGGTATCGTCATTGAAGTAGATGGCGCGCGGGTTTTCGGGGCGGATCAGTCCGACCTGCAGGCTCGTGCGCGAGAAGACGAGCACCTGCGACGACGGGTCGATCTCGAGCTCCTGCAGGATCGAATCCAGATGTCCGCGCCGCCCCTGATGCGCTAACAGCGCAGATCCGCGCTCGATCCGCCCCGCCAATTGCCCGAGGCGCCCCTCGGGCACGCGGGTCGCATAGGCGACAGCGGGGTACTCGCGCGCATACGGCAACTGAGCCTGGCTGGTTTCGGCCTCGGGCTCGCATCCGGCAAGGACGCCGGCAACAACCGCGAGACACCCGATCACCCAGATGCGAATTAAGGAGCTAACTGACATTGCTGGACCCGGCAACCTGATCAGAACAGTCGATGCGCTCTTAGAATAGCGCAATGAGAGTCGATCATCCGCGCAGGGTCCGCAGCTTCGTACGCCGTCCGGGCCGCATCACGACGGGCCAGCAGCGTGCGCTCGACGAGCTGCTGCCGCGCTGGGGGATCCCGTTCAGCGCGCACCGGGTTGCGCCCGGCGAAGTCTTCGGCCGGGACACGCGGCGCGTCCTCGACATCGGCTTCGGTGACGGTGAAGCCCTGCTGTCCGCGGCGGCGAGGTATCCCGATATCGACTATCTCGGCATCGAGGTGCATGAGCCCGGCATCGGCCATCTCCTGACGCTGATCGAGCGGGCCGGTCTGACGAACATCCGGATCTGCGACTGCGATGCGGTCGACGTCATCGAGCAAATGCTTCCCGAGGCGAGCTTCGATGCGGTCAACCTGTTGTTTCCCGACCCGTGGCCGAAGAAGCGCCATCACAAGCGCCGCATCGTGCAGCAAGGCTTCGTCGCCGAGGTCGCCAGAATCCTGAGGCCGGATGGCATCTTTCATATCGCGACCGATTGGGCGAACTATGCCGAGCACATTCGTCTGGTCATGGAGTCGGCGGAGGGCTTCGCCGAAGTCGATGCGCAATCCCTGCAGGACGAGGCACTCGCCTTCCGCGCACCGACGAAGTTCGAGCGCCGCGGGCGGCGGCTGGGACACGAGGTCGTCGACCTTTTCTACCGCCGAGCCCAGCGCTGAGCGGAGCCCGTTCGGACCACCCTTTTGCTGAGATACCGCCTCAACGCTCGGGCGGCGGCTCGCGTTCCGCTGCCGAAACGGTGACGGTCGCGGCCGTTCCGATCGAGCTGTCAATCAGCCCCGTGCGCATCAGAATCCAGAACAAGACGATGCCAGGCAGCGCAATGACCGTCGTCAGCAGGTAGAAATTGACGTAGCCCATCCACTCGATCAGCGAGCCCGCCGTCGTTCCGGTCAGAACGCGGCCTACGACGCTCGCGGCGGCGGAGATCAGGGCGTAATGAGCGGCCGTATAGCGCAGGTCGCAAAGCGCCGAGAAATACGCCACCACCACGACGCCGCCGTAACCGCTGGCAAGATTCTCGAACCCGATGGCGGCCGCCATGCCGAAGTTGGAATGACCGAGGGCCGCAAGCCCGGCGAAGCTCAGATTCGAAACCGCCATGAGCCACAGGCTCAGCAGCACGGATCGCTTCATGCCCAGGCTGCTGTAGAGGATTCCTCCGATAAAGATCCCGACGAGAAAGGCGATGAAGCCGAAGCCGATGTCGTAGAGAGCAATCTCGTCGTTGCTGAAGCCGAGGTCGTCAAACAGAAGACGAAAAGTCAGATTCGCGAGCGTATCACCGACCTTGTGGACGAGAATGAAGACCAGCACGAGCCAGGCGCCGGTACGCTGCAGGAACTCCTGAAACGGGCCAACGATGGCTCTGAGGGTAGCCGCAAGAGTTTTACGCTCAGCGGGTTCCCTGTGCCGGGCCGGCTCTCCGAAGATCAAGCCGACGAGCATTGCCGGCAGCGCAAAAACGGCGCAAACGATGTACGCGCTGTCCCAGCCCGAGCGCTGCGCGACGACGAGTGCCAATGCGCCGGCGCTCGCGGCGCCTATACGCCAACCGTATTGGGACATGCCGGAACCGGCGCCGAGCTGACGCGGCTCGAGCGACTCGATCCGATAGGCGTCGATGACGATATCGAAGGTCGCGCCGGCGATACCGACGAGAACGGCCGCGATCGCGGTCGCGCCGAGGCTCGCCGCAGGGTCGACGAGCCCGAGATTGACGATCGAGGCGATGACCAGCAAACCGACGAAGACCAGCCATGAAACCCGCTGACCGAGCCGCCCGATCACGGGCAAATAAACGCCGTCGACGACCCATGCCCAGAGGAACTTGAGGTTGTAAACGAGAAAAGCCAGCGCAAACGCAGTAATCGCGGCCTTTTCTATGTTGTCCTGGGCCAGGCGGGTCGTAAGCGTCGCGCCGATCATCGCGTACGGCGCGCCGGAAGAGATGCCCAGAAAAAACGCGGCGAGCGGCGCGGCTTCGGTGTATGGCCGCATCGATGGCGGCACGTAGGAGCGCCATCGGGCAGCCGCGTCAGCAGACATGGTCAGATCGCATAGTCGATGGTCAGAGGCGCATGATCCGAGAACTTCTTGCGGCGATAGATCGCTGCGCGCTCGACGGCCGTCTCGAGCTCCGGACTGACCAGATGATAGTCGATACGCCAGCCGACGTTCCTGTCCCACGCCTGCCCGCGGTTCGACCACCAGGTGTATTGATCAGGCTCCGGGTTGACGACACGGAATGCGTCGACGAAGCCGATCTCTTCGATGAGCTTATCCATCCAGTCACGCTCCTCGGGCGTGAAGCCCGAGTTCTTCTGGTTCGAGCGCCAGTTCTTCAGGTCGATCTTCTTGTGCGCAATGTTGACGTCGCCGCAAAAAATGTACGGGAGCCCCTGAGCGAGCCGGCCTCGAAGGAATTCCTCGAAGCTTGCCAGGAAACGGAACTTCGCCTCCTGCCGCGCCTCGCTCGACGACCCCGACGGAAAGTAGACGCTGGCGACGGCGAAATCGTCGAATCTGGCCTCGACGTAGCGACCCTCACCGTCGAACTCGGCATCGCCATATCCGTAGATGACTTCGTTGGGCTCGGTCTTCGAGTAGATCGCTACACCACTGTAGCCCGGCTTTTCGGCGCAGCTCAGGTAACGGTGAAACCGGCGCGGGCGATACAGATTGTCATCGATCTGATGGGCGTGAGCCTTGAGCTCCTGCACGCAGAGAATGTCCGCCTGCTGGCGCGAGAGCCAGCTGAAGAAGCCCTTGCGGCCGGCGGAACGCAGGCCATTCGCATTGAAAGCGATGATTCTCAATCGGATACCCGGGACGTGTCTGGGCGCAACCACAGTATGATACAGGGAGGCCAGGGAGAGTTTGCCGATGAAGGCTTATCAGTCAGAGTTTCTCGATCTCGCGCTCGAGCTGGAAGTCATCCAGTTCGGCGAGTTCACGCTGAAGTCCGGTCGGGTCAGCCCCTACTTCTTTAATGCCGGCAGATTCAACACCGGCTACGCGGCGGCTAAGCTCGCGCGGTGCTATGCCTCGGCAATTGCTGATCTCGACATCGAGTTCGACGTCCTTTTCGGGCCGGCATACAAGGGCATCCCGCTCGTTGCGCTGGCCGCGGCCGCTCTGGCCGAGCATCACGATCTCGACCTGCCGTTTGCGTTCAATCGCAAGGAAGCCAAGGATCACGGAGAAGGCGGCGCCGTTGTCGGCGCGTCGCTGTCGGGCAGAACCGTCCTGATCGTCGATGATGTCATTACGGCCGGCACGGCGATCAAGGAAGTGGCGTCGGTGATCATTGCCGCCGGCGGCACGCCGGTTGGCGTGCTCGTGGCACTCGATCGCGAGGAGATCGGAAGCCGAGCGAGGATTCCCGCCAAGGAACAGCTCGAGGCCGAAATCGGCCTGACAATTCACAGCATCGTTACGCTCTCGGACTTCGTCGAGCACCTCGAGGACAACGATGAGTACGCAGCCCAGCTTCCGGCCGTCAAAGCCTACCGCAACCGCTACGGCGTGGCGCTCGACGACTAGACATAACCGCCCAAACCAACGTAAGCGCAAATCTTTGAATCGGTCCGCGTCGGCCGTCTTGCATTTTTGCTATATCTGTCTGTCTCGGATTACAGACGTTGGACATCATCGTGGCCACGAGAACAATCGCCTGCTTTTTTGCCCTCGCTGGCGTCGGACTATTCGCGACGAACGCCAGCGCGCAAAGGATCTATTGCTGGACCGACGATGCCGGCCTGACGCACTGCGGCGACGCCGTGCCGCCAGAATCCGCGCGTCACGACCGGGAGGTCCGCAACCGGCAGGGCGTCAGGATCGCGACCGAGGAAGGCCAGATCACTGAAGAGGAGCAGGCCGCAATCGATCGGCAGCGCGAAAAGGAAGAGCGACTTCTCGCGGCAAAGGAAGAGAGCCAGGCTTACGACCGCATGCTGCTCGCTGCCTACCTGTCGGTCGAAGATATCGAGACGCTGCGCGACCGACGCCTGGAGCTCATCGGCTCACAGATTCTCGTCACCGAGAACTCGCTGGCTAACCTGCGCACGAAGCTCGAGGAGCTCAGGCGCAACGAGCAAAGGTACGCACCCCATAACGACCGAGAAGGCGCATTGCCCGTGCCCAGAAATCTCACGCTCGATATCGATCGCACTGAGTCCTCAATCGTTGTACGCGAGCAGACGCTCGAGGGGCTGCGCGAGAATCAGGAACAGATCCGACTCGAATTCGAGCGCGACATCGAACGCTTCCGGCAGCTGAAAGGCGCCTAGCGCCGACCCGCATTGCGCCTACCGGCGCCCGGAATTGCGCCTACCGGCGCCCGGTATGACCGAACCCGCCGGCGCCCCGCTCGCTGGCAGCGAACTCGCTGACAACCTCGAAGCTGACCGGCACGACCGGAAACACGACGAGCTGCGCGATCCTGTCGCCGGGTTCGATTCGAAAGGTCTTGGCGGCTCTGTTCCAGCACGAGACCTTGAGCTCACCCTGATAATCTGAGTCGATAAGACCGACGAGGTTACCGAGCACGATGCCGTGCTTATGCCCCAACCCCGATCGCGGCAGGATCATTGCCGCGAGGCCCGGATCCTTGAGATGGATTGCCACCCCGGTACCGATCAGCTCCGTGGCGCCCGGTCCCAGCTCGACGGTCTCGTCGATGCACGCGCGCAGATCGACTCCGGCGGAGCCTGCGGTCGCGGCCTCGGGCACCGGGAAATCTGTTCCGACGCGGTGATCGAGAATTTTCAGCTCGAGCGGTCGGCGCGCCGAATCAGCGGCCATTCAGCTTGCCGCCTGAGTCACGCCGCCCGCGCGGCTGGCTGCCTTGAAACGCTCCGCGACCAGCACGATCAGTCGGCGCGCAACCGCAAGCTTGGTGTCCTCTCCGATCCTGGCTGAGCCCTGGTTCCAGAAAACCTGAAGCGCGTTGGTCTCGCTGTCGAAACCGCGGGCCGGCCCGACCAGGTTTGCCGCAATCATGTCGACACCCTTGGAATCGAGCTTCCCCCTGGCATGCTCGCTCACATTCTCCGTCTCGGCAGCAAACCCGACCGTAAAGGGCCCGTCCGGCATGGCAGCCACGCTCGCCAGCGTATCGGGTGAGCGAACCAGATCGAGCCGCATCTCCTGCGCTGAGCGCTTGATCTTTTGCAACGCAGCAGTCGGCGGGCGGTAATCCGCGACGGCCGCGCAACCGATGAAGATATCTGCTTCCTTCGCTGCGGCGGTCGACGCGCGAAACATGTCTTCGGCTGTCTCGACCATGACTCGCTCCACGCCAGCCGGCGCGTCGAGGCTGACGGGACCACTTATGAGCAGCACGTCAGCGCCGGCCTCGGCTGCGGCGACGGCGATCGCATAGCCCATCTTTCCTGAGCTGCGGTTGGTGATATATCTGACCGGGTCGATTGGCTCCCTCGTCGGGCCTGCCGTGATCACGACCCGGCGCCCGGCCAGTAGCTGAGGCGCGAGCCAGGTCGGCTTGCTGAGCATGGCCGCCGCGATCTCGGCCGGCTCTACCATGCGGCCCAGACCCGTCTCGCCACAGGCCTGCTCGCCTTCGGCGGGGCCCAGCAGGCGGACGCCTCGCGCCTTGAGGGTCGCGCAATTCTGTTGCACGGCGGGATGGGCCCACATCACCCGGTTCATCGCCGGCGCGAGCGTGATAGGCGCTTCCGTTGCAAGGCAGAGCGTGCTCAGAAGATCGGTGGCGAAGCCGCCAGCGAGGCTCGCAATGAAGTTGGCCGTTGCCGGCGCGACGATGACCCGATCGGCCCAGCGGGCGAGCTCTATGTGCCCCATGGCCGCCTCGGCCGCCGCATCGAACATATCGCGCCGCACCGGTCTTCCGGATACGGCCTGCAAAGCGGCAACCCCGACGAATTCTTCGGCGGCGCGGGTCATGACGACCTGAACCTCGGCGCCCTGCTCTGTCAGCCGCCGGACGATTTCCGGCGACTTATAGGCGGCAACGCCACCCGTTACGCCCAGCAGAATCCGGCTCGAATTTTTCGTTTCCGACTCAGACATGACCAGCCCAGATGAATGCGCCCTTCGAGCTTACCCCTCCTAGACCCGCGATTTCCAGCACCGACCACTCCTTTTCTGGATCAGAAATCCGCTAACGCACCGTGCAATCGCTGAGGCTCGAAGCGATGCTGCCAGCACCACGGAGGGATCGACGACGATGACGACGGGCACCCATTTGTCGCAGGCGCGGCAGCGCCTCAAACGGTCGGGCGCCAGCCAGCTCACCGACATAGAGGTGCTTGCTCTTCTGATCGGCGGCGGCAGCAAGAGCAGGGACGCTCTTGACCTCGCCACAGCGCTGCTCAGAGCTCACGGCGGCCTGCATCGGCTCGGCGCCAACACAGGTGCGATCCGGGCCAAGGGTCTGGGCGCTGCCCGGATCGCCCGCATCGAGGCGGCGCTGGAGTTCGGGCGCCGCTCCATCGAGGGCCCGGTCGACCGCCGCAGGGCCTTCCAGAAGCCCGGCGATGCCGCGCGCTGTTTCCGCGCCCGGCTGGCCAATCTCGGGCACGAGGTATTCAGCTGCCTGTTCCTCGACACGCGCCACCGCCTGATTGCTTATGAGCCGCTGTTTCGCGGGACGATTGACGGCGCAGCCGTCTACCCGCGCGAGATCGTCAAACGCGCGCTGGGGTTCAACGCGGCCGCCATCATACTCGGGCACAACCATCCATCCGGCGACTGCGAGCCGAGCGAGGCAGATCGCAACATCACCCTGAAGCTGGCGCAGGCTCTGTCGCTCGTCGACATTCGCTTGCTCGACCATCTCGTGGTCAGCCGGCAGGGACATGTCTCGCTCGCAGAGCGGGGCTGGCTCTAGCGGGCCCCGGCCGCCTCCGAAGCTATGATCGCGCGTCCCAAAACGGCCTGACCAGAAGCATTTACGGCGCGATCCGCTTGCCGCCTGAGGGGCGTTTCTGTATAGTCGCGCACCCGTTTCCAAAGCTTTGGCTGGTTCGAAATGTCCCGAGTTTGCCAGGTCACCGGCAAGAAGCCGATGGCGGGAAACAACGTTTCCCATGCCAACAACAAGACGCGTCGGCGGTTCTTGCCGAATTTGCATACGCACCGGTTCTGGCTCGAGAACGAGAAGCGTTACGTCAAGCTTCGCGTCTCGCAGAAGGGCCTGCGGATTATCGACAAGCTCGGCATTGAGACGGTGCTCGAGCAGATTCGGGCGCGCGGCGAGCGCGTCTGAGGCTTAACGCGGAGTCGGCCATGCGAGAAAAAATTCGACTGATGTCATCGGCGGGAACGGGCCACTATTACACGACGACCAAGAACCGGCGGCTGCATCCGGAGAAGATGGAAGTCCGCAAGTTCGACCCCAAGATCCGGCAGTACGTGGTTTATAAAGAGACGAAGATCAAATAGGCCGTCCCGGCCTCACGGATCAGACAGGCCGCTCTGGCCTCAGGCCGGTGACCCGACCGGCTGAAACGACCTCAGATAAGTAACGAATTCCGTCAGCTGCTGGTTGCCGCTGGCCTCGGCACGCTGACACCATTGCCTGAAATCTTCGAGCAGCCGCTCATTGCTGGTGTGGGCGCCTTCCCAGAGCGCCTTGAGCTCGTTCCTGAACCGAAGCACCTGATCGAGCGCGGGTAGCTGTCGCGTCAGCTCGCCGAGGCTCTGCCGATCCGGCTCGTCCAGCAGTTGCGGCTGCCAGGTCAGCCAGTTCCTGACCTTGGGCAGCACTGACTTCGCATTGGCTCCGAGCGAATCGTATTCGCGCTTGATCACGGGCAGCGTCACCGTGTGCATATAGGCGCGCAGAACGTGCATACGGTTGACCAGGATCGACCGCAAGGTCTCGAGGTCGGGCAGATCCTTCACCGCCCCGAGATCGGGCTCGCTTGCTACCCGCCGAATCCGGGCAAGTCTCAGAGCCGCAAATACCTTCAGATGCAGCCAACCCATATCAACTTCGCCGCGGCGCAGCGAGAACTTCGCCGACGTCGGAAACGCATGATGATTGTTGTGCAGCTCCTCACCGCCGATCAGAAGACCGACTGGCCAGAGGTTCGTCGATGCGTCGTTGGTTTCGAAATTCCGGTAGCCCCTGGCATGGCAAACGCCGTTGATGATCCCGGCCGCGAGCACCGGCATCGTTGCGAGCTGAAAGGCCAGGACGACGATGCCAACCACGCCGAAAAGAAAGAGATCGGCGACTGCGAGCAACACGATACCGCCGCAGTCGAAGCGCGAGTAGACATTGCGCTCGAGCCAGTCGTCGGGCGTCCCCTTGCCGTACTTTTCGAGCGTCTCGGGCTTGCGGGCTTCATCTATATAGAGCTCCGCGCCCTCGAGCACGACGCGCTTCAGGCCGAACAGCACGGGGCTGTGCGGGTCGCCTTCGCGTTCGCAGAGTGCATGGTGCTTGCGATGCACCGAAACCCACTCCTTGGTCGGCGCCCCGGTATTGATCCAGAGCCAGAAACGGAAGAAATGCCGGAGCGCAGGATGCAGGTCGACTGACCGGTGTGCCTGCTCGCGATGGAAATAAAGTGTGATTGCCATCAGGGTGATGTGCATCCAGACGAGCGTCCAGATCACGTAGCCCCACCACGACAGGGGCAGCAGGCCAAACAGATAGACGTTGAGGAAGTCGAGCATTGGATTCTCAGGCGAATTCGGCGCGACTCAATATAGCGGATCGACCGAATCGACACCAACCGATTATGCTGGGCGGCATGCCTGAGCTACCGGAAGTCGAAACCACGCGCCGGGGGCTCGAGCCGCTGCTAAGAAACCAGCGAATATCGGACCTCGTGGTCAGAGAGCCGCGGTTGCGCTGGCCAATCGATTCAGACCTGCCGCACCGAATCCAGGGCCAGAAAATCTCTTCCGTCTCGCGACGCGGCAAATACCTGCTGGTCGAGCTCGAGGACTCGTCGCTGCTGATCCACCTCGGCATGTCGGGCAGTCTTCGCTTTTTGCGGCAACCCGGGGCTCCGCTCAAGCACGATCATTACGATCTCGTGCTCGAAAGCGGCGTGGTTCGCTACAACGATCCGCGCCGGTTTGGCAGCCTCCACTTGGCGCAGAATCCTGGCCAGCACGCGCTGCTCCGGAATCTCGGACCCGAGCCACTGCAGCCGGATTTCGATGGCGCCTACCTCTGGCATCGGTGCCGCGGCCGCAGAACCGCCGTCAAGCAACTGATCATGAACGGCGAAGTCGTGGTCGGCGTCGGCAATATCTACGCGAACGAAGCGCTGTTCCGGGCCGGCATTCACCCGTCACGACCAGCCGGCCGAATTTCGCGGCAGCGCCTCGAAAGACTCTGCGAGGAAATCCGGACGGTGCTCGAGCATGCGCTTCGATCAGGCGGAACGACACTCAGAGACTTCGTCGGCAGCGACGGCAGGCCCGGCTACTTTCGCCAGGAGCTTCTGGTCTATGAGCGTGAAGGGGAACCCTGCCTGAACTGCGGACAGCCGATAAGGCGCCGCGTCATCGGCCAGAGAGCAAGCTATTTCTGTCCGGCTTGTCAACGCTAGCGAGGTCAGTCGCCGAGCGCCAGGCCCTCGCGGCGGGGATCGACGCCTCCCAGCAACATACGCCCCCGGTCGCCGTAGTCGATAGCGATGCCGTGCAGGCCGCTGTTGAGACCGCGGATTGCGACGTCGTGACCCAGCGCGCGCAGCGCATCGGCATGTTCTGCCAGATCGGTATTCTGCTCGAGCTCGATGGGGCCACCGCGTGAGAGAAAGTGCGGCGCGGCGACGGCTTCCTGTATGTTGAGCCCGAAGTCGAGGAACCCGACGATGGCCTGCGCGACATAGCTGATGATCCGTGTACCCCCGGGGGACCCGATCAACAGTCGCAGCCGGTTTTCGTTGTCGAAGACGATGCTGGGGGTCATGCTCGACAGCGGGCGCTTGCCGCCCTCGGGCCGGTTGGCCACCGGGCGACCATCGACTTCGGGCTGGAACGCGAAGTCCGTCAACTGATTATTGAGAATAAAGCCGCCGACCATCAGCTGGCTGCCGAAAGCGCCCTGAACGGACGAGGTCATGGAGACGGCATTGCCGTAGCGGTCGACGATCGAAAAGTGACTCGTCGAAGTCATTTCCGAAACCGGGCTCGGTGAGAACAAGGTGGCCACAGCCGGCAGCGGTTCGCCGGCGACGACCTCGCCCATGGCGCTTGCCGGGTCGATCAGCAGTGATCGCTGCCGAACGTAAACGGGATCGAGCAACTCGGCGACCGGAACGTCCACAAACTCCGGATCGGCCATGTAGAGACTGCGATCGGCGAACGCGAGCCGGCCGGCTTCCGCCAGCAGATGAATGGCGGTGACGGGGTCGTCGCGCAGCTCGCCGATATCGAATCGCTCCAGCAGTCCGAGGATCTGCTGAACCGTCAGACCGCCTGACGACGGAAGCTGCGGCCCGCAAACACGCCACTGGCGATAAGCAGAGCAGAGCGCCTCGAGTTGCTCGGCTCGATATCCCTCTAGGTCCGCGGCCGTCATGAACCCCTGACCGATGGCATTTTCATTCACGCGCTCGACGATGGCGCGCGCCAGCGCGCCGGTATACATAGGCTCGGCCCCCTCCGCGGCCAGGAGTCGCAGCGTTGCCGCGTACTCGTCGTTGACGAGGAGGTGACCGGTCTCGTGCGCGTTGCCGGCCGCATCGAAATAGTGTGCCCGGAAGGACTCGGCGCGGGCGTCCGGCGCTATTCGGTCGAGCAGAAAATAGAGCCTGGGCGAAATCTCGAACCCGTTCTCCGCCAGCTCGATAGCGGGGTCGAACAGCTCGGCCCACGGCAACCGGCCGTGATCCGCATGCGCGAGCTCGAGCATGCGCATGACGCCGGGCACGCCGACCGGCAGGCCGCCATACTGGCGCGCCAGAAAAGATCCCGGCGTGCCGTTATCGCTGAGGAACATGTCGGGCCCCGCCGCTGCCGGCGCTGTCTCCCTGCCCGAGTAAACCGTGACCTGCCCCGATGCATCCGAGCCGTCGAAGTGCAACATGAATGCGCCGCCACCGATGCCCGAGGACTGCGGCTCGACGAGGGAAAGCACGAGCTGAACGGCGATGGCTGCGTCCACGGCGCTGCCACCGGACCTCAGAATACGAATGCCGGCTTCGGTCGCATGGGGATTCGCGGCAACCACCATCTGCTCGGCAGCTGTGACCGGCTCGTCGGCAGTGGCCTGGATCGCCGCCCCGCAGGCGACAAGGAGACCGAGCCCGCCAAGGAACGCTTTGAGCGGGAGCCGCTTCATTTCGCCTTATCCGAAAAGGCTTGCTCCAGGCGGCGGGCAACAACGGGATGCACGAAAGCCGAGACATCCCCTCCGTGCGCGGCAATTTCCCGAACGAGCGTTGCCGAAATCGCGCTGAACTCGGCCGCCGGTGTCATCAGAAAGGTTTCGATATCCGGATTCAGGCGCTGATTCATCGTCGACAGCTGAAACTCGTATTCGAAGTCGGACGCCGTCCGCAAACCCCTGACGATGACGTTCAAGCCCCGCTCTCGCGCAAATTCGACCGTCAGCGCATCGTAACCCGTGACCGTCGTATTCGGCAGATCGTCCAGCACATCGCGCGCCAGCTCGACGCGCTCTTCCAGGCTCAGTAGCGGAGCCTTGGATGGATTGGCTGCAACCGCGACGACAACCCGATCGAACAGCCGGGAACAGCGCGCGATCAGATCGGCGTGCCCGCGCGTGATCGGGTCGAACGTTCCTGGATATAGCGCACCCGTGTTCACGATGACGCGACCTGAGGCCAATGCGGAGCGCCATTGTAGTCTCGTGTGCCGCGACCCGTCACATCAGATTGCGCCTAATCCGATAGCTCGGCCAGACCAAACTCGACGCCACCGGCGGCTGCGCGTCGAACCCAGCTCAGCTTCGGCAGCTCGGGCCATGAATCGCCGCGTTCCCGCTCCAGATAGACCCGGGCACCGGTCCTCAGAGCGGGAACCAGTGCCTCGAGGATGGGCCTGACCTCCGCTGCGTAGGGCGGATCGACGAACACGATGTCGAACCGATGCGCCTCGGCCCCTGCGAGAAAGTCGGCTGCATCTGCACGAACAATCTCTGCGGCCGCGGAAAGCTCGTCCCGAACCGCTTGCATGGCGGCGACCGCAGCGGCGTCGCTCTCGACGAGCACGGCGCGCTCGGCCCCGCGCGACAACGCCTCGAAACCGAGGACACCGGACCCGGCGTAAAGGTCGAGGCAGCTGGCGCCGGGCAGCAGCGGACCGAGCCAGTTGAACACGGTCTCGCGG
>DATCZB010000177.1:0-7028 GCA_036526155.1 Gammaproteobacteria bacterium | reverse complement strand
ATATTCCCCACTGCTGCCTCCCGTAGGAGTCTGGGCCGTGTCTCAGTCCCAGTGTGGCTGATCGTCCTCTCAGACCAGCTACGGATCGTCGCCTTGGTAGGCCTTTACCCCACCAACAAGCTAATCCGACTTAGGCTCATCCAATAGCGCGAGGTCCGAAGATCCCCCGCTTTCCTCCGTAGAGCGTACGCGGTATTAGCCCGAGTTTCCCCGGGTTGTCCCCCACTACTGGGTAGATTCCTAAGCATTACTCACCCGTCCGCCACTCGTCAGCGCCAAGTTCACCCCGAAGGGATCACAGCGGCCTGTTACCGTTCGACTTGCATGTGTTAAGCATGCCGCCAGCGTTCAATCTGAGCCAGGATCAAACTCTTCAATTTAAGTCTGTGAGCTTTTTCGAGCTTCAACGAGCAGACGCAAGCGTCCGTTCGTGTCGGCTCTGGCACTTTTGCTCTTGCGAGCGCCCACACAAGTTGCTTGAGACGAATTGTTAAAGAGCACGCCTCGCGAAACTGAGGCAGACCAACAATTATAGCTGGCCAATATATCCCGTCCAAGCCTCTCTAGGCATCGGATTTCCGTAAGCCGGAAGGTCGGGCCCTGAACCTGGGCGGGCCGGCATTATACGCCGAGCCGGGCTCTCGGCAACCCCTTGAGTCAGTTTTTTTCGCCCATTTCGAGGCGGACCCGCGCAAAGCGCCGCTTGCCAACCTGATAGACGTGCGCTACGCCACCCACCTGGATCGGCACCGTATGATCCTCGACTCGCTCGCCGTCGATCCGCACCGCCCCCTGCTGCGTCATGCGGATGCCTTCCGCAGCGCTCGAAACCAGCCCGACCTCGCGCAGCAGCTGTGGCAGACCGATTTCGGACCCGCTAGCCGTCACGACCTGCTCGGGCAGATCGTCGGGAATCTGACCGTGCCGATGACGATCGATAAAGCCCTGCCTGGCCCTCGCGGCATCGGCTTCACCGTGGAAGCGGCTGACGATCTCGTCCGCAAGCGACAATTTGATGTCACGTGGGTTCGCGCCGCTGTCTACTGCGGCCTTGAGCTTCGAGATCTCTGCGAGCGTTCTGAAGCTCAGCAGCTCGAAATAGCGCCACATCAGCACATCAGAGATGCTCATGAGCTTGCCGAACATCTCCTCGGGCGCGTCACTGATCCCGATGTAGTTGCCCAGGGACTTCGACATTTTCTGCACGCCGTCCGTGCCTTCGAGCAACGGCATCGTCATGACCACCTGCGCTGGCTGGCCGGATTGCTGCTGCATTTGCCGCCCGACCAGCAGGTTGAATTTCTGGTCGGTTCCGCCGAGCTCGACATCAGCCTCGAGGACGACCGAGTCATAACCCTGCACTATGGGATAGACGAACTCGTGAATCGCGATCGGCTGGTTCGCTTCGAACCGCTTCTTGAAGTCGTCGCGTTCGAGCATCCGCGCCACGGTGTGCTTGGACATCAGCCCGGCGAGCTCTGCCGCGTGCATTGCCGACATCCAGCGCGAATTGAAATCCAGGCGCGTGCGCTCGAAATCGAGCACTTTATAAACCTGCTCTTCGTAGGTGACGGCGTTGGCGTTGATCTCCTCCCGCGTCAGCATCGGCCGGGTTGCGGACTTCCCGCTCGGATCGCCGATCATGGCTGTGAAATCGCCAATCAGAAAGATGACCTCATGCCCGAAGTTCTGGAATTGCCGCATCTTGTTGAGCAGAACGGTGTGCCCCAGGTGCAGATCGGGCGCGGTCGGATCGAACCCGGCCTTGACCCGCAGGGGCCTCCCGGTGCTGAGCTTCTCGAGCAGGTCGTCTTCGCGCAGCACCTCGTCCGTGCCCCGCACCAGCTCTCGCAATTGCTCCGAAATTTCGCTCATTTGGTACCCGACACCGCGAACCGGCCCTGGAACTGGCCGGGAAGAATAGTGCAAAGCCGCCTCGATGGTCCATGCAAAACCAGGCTTCAAGTCTTTGGCGTTTGCCCTGGCTTGTGGTTATATTGGCTGGCTGGATAACGACTTATGTAAGGTGCCTGGTGAAATCGTACTCGGGAGGCGTGCGCCACGACTACAAGGACTTCGCGTCCGAACCGCGCTCGTTCAACCCGCGTGGTCTCTCCTGGTTTGCCGTCGGCCTCGTTCTCCCGCTGCTCGCTGTCGCACTGCTGCTGGTGAGCGAGCCGAACGATGCGGTCGAGCAGCCTGCCATGTCATCGGACGCGGCAAGCCACGTCGCGGTTGCCCTGTTGCCTTCGACCGGAGAGCGTGTCGACCTCATCCTTCCTGCGCCCCGCTCCCTGAGTAACCCGAGCCTGCCGCGACAGGACGAAATCGAGCGCAGCGCCCTCTTGTCGCGCGGCGAGGCGCTGAAGCTTGTGGTTGCACGCAACGACACGCTGGATCGGATGTTCCGGCGTAACGACCTGAGCATCGGCCATCTCGCAGCAATGGTCGACCTGCCCGAAGCTGGCCGCAATCTGACCCGAATCAAGGTCGGCGACCAAATCGAGGTCATTCGCGACGGGCGCGACGTGCTGTCCCTGCGCAAGGAGCTCAGCAACACCCAGGAACTGTGGATCCGGCGGCGAGACGAGGGTTTCGTGGCCGAGATCATCGATCTCGAGACCGAGGTCCGGACGGCCGGAGCGTCGGGCGTCATTGACAGCTCGCTGTTTCTGGCCGCAGCCGACGCCGGACTCGACGACGATGTCACGATGCAGATCAGCGGTATCTTCGAATGGGATATCGACTTCTTCCTCGACGTCCGCGTCGGCGACAGCTTCACGGTCGTCTATGAAGAGCTCTGGCGCGACGGCGAGAAGGTCGGTAATGGCCGAATCGTCGCCGCCGAGTACGTCAACCAGGGTCGGACCTATCGTGCCGCGCGTTACATCGATTCCGAGGGCATCGTCGGCTACTACACGCCGGAGGGCATGAGCGTAAGGCGGCCGTTTCTGCGCAACCCGATCGAGTTCACGCGCGTGAGCTCGAATTTCAACCCGAACCGCCGGCACCCTATCCTGAACACGATTCGCGCGCATCGCGGGGTCGACCTCGCGGCACCGTCGGGCACTCCGATCCGGGCAGCTGGCGCCGGCAAGATCGTCGCCCGCGGCGCCTACGGGTCTTTCGGCAACCGCGTCGAAATCCAGCACGGCGGCAACATCACGACGCTGTATGCCCACATGTCTGGTTTCGCTAGCTACCGCATCGGCGACCGCGTCCAGCAAGGCGACGTGATCGGTTACGTCGGCATGACGGGCGGCGCGACCGGGCCGCATCTGCATTACGAGTATCGACTCAATGGCGCGCATCAGAATCCGCGCACGGTCGAGCTCCCGGATGCCGAGCCGATCGCCGATGTCTATCTGGCCGACTTTCAGGGCACATCCTCGTCGCTCTGGCGTCAACTCGACCTGTACAGCGCACCTCTGCTCGCGAGCCTCGACAACTGACAGGCGGCCCTTCGGCGCGGTCCCGCTGCGGTAAGCTTGGCGGATGTCGCGCTTGTTCCTTGGCCTGATTTCCGGCACCAGCACCGACGGTGTCGACGCTGCACTGTGCGAGTTCAGGGACCGCAGCTGCCGGGTCGTCGCCGCGCAAACCTTCGCCTACCCGCCTGCCATCCGGCAACGCGTGGAATCGCTCATTACCTCGGGCAGCGCGGAGCTTGCCGAGATTGGCGCAGTCGACGTCGCCGTGGGGCGATTCTTTGCCGATTGCGCCAATGCCCTGATCGCGGGCGCCAGGCTTGCGGCGAGGGACATCACGGCAATCGGCCATCACGGTCAGACGATCTGGCATGAGCCGAATCCGCCCGAACCGTTCTCCTGGCAAATCGGCGATCCGAACAGCGTCGCGGCGATCACGGGCATCGACACGATCGCCGATCTCCGTCGCCTCGACATGGCCGTGGGCGGCCAGGGCGCCCCCATGGTGCCGGCATTTCACGAGTGGCTGTTTGCCGACGACGCGGCGGCCCGTGTCGTGCTCAATGTCGGCGGCATCGCCAATCTGACCCTGCTCGTGCCGGGTCGTGACGTGCTCGGTTTCGATACCGGGCCGGCCAACACGCTCCTCGACGCCTGGGCCCGACACTGGCTCGGCGCTCCGTACGACGACGGCGGTCGCTGGGCCGCCAGCGGCAGCCCCGATGCCGAGCTGCTGCGAGTCTGTCTCAATGACCCTTACTTTGCACGGGCCGCGCCCAAGTCCACCGGCCGGGAGCGCTTCAACGAAAGCTGGCTGAAACGAATGCTGGGCAGCATCGGGCGAGACCTTGCGCCTGCCGACGTCGCCGCGACGCTGGTCGAGCTGTCGGCGGCAACAATCGCCGACGCCATCGCGGCGCGGCAACTGGCAGATTACAACCTCATCGTCTGCGGCGGCGGCATCCGGAATGCCACGCTGATGCAGCGGCTCGGTGCACTGACCGGGCGGACGCCCCAAAGCTCGGCCGACTACGGACTCGATCCAGACTGGGTCGAAGCTGCCGCGATGGCGTGGCTCGCACGGGCGCGGATCGATGGGGTGGCGGGCAATCTGCCAACTGTGACCTCAGCCCGTGAAGGCCGGGTGCTCGGAGGCCTATACTCTGGAGCTGACCCGGCGAGCTCCTGACACACTCAAGTGAAGTGGACACGATCAATCTCAGTCTGCCGCAGTACTACATCAATCGCGAGCTGTCGCAGCTCGAGTTTAATCGTCGTGTGCTGCACCAGGCCGAGGATCGTCGTATGCCTCTGCTCGAGCGCCTGAAGTTCCTCTGCATCTCTTCCACGAACCTCGACGAGTTCTTCGAGATCCGGGTTTCCGGACTCATGCAGCGCGTCGAGGTCAGCTCGTCGCCGGCCGGTCCCGACAACATGTCGCCGGCAGAGGTGCTCGCGGAGATCACCGAGACAACCATGCGGCTCGTGCACGATCAGTACGAGCTGCTGAATGACGAGATCATTCCGGCCCTGCGCGACGAGGGCATTCATTTCATCCGGCGCGAAGACTGGAGTGCTGCCCAGCGCCACTGGCTGGAACAGCACTTCGAATCGGAAATTGTGCCGGTCCTGAGCCCGACGACGATCGACCCGACCCGCCCGATTCCGCGCATTCTCAACAAGAGCCTGAACTTCATTGTCCCTCTCGAAGGTTTCGACGCCTTCGGGAGGCGCTGTAACCGTGCGATCGTCCAGGCGCCGCGGTCGCTGCCGCGACTGATTCCGCTACCCGCTGAGCTCTGCGCGGGAGGGGAGTCGAGCTTCGTCTTTTTGTCTTCGGTTATTCACGCATTCGTCGACCGGCTGTTCAGCGGAATCGAGATCACGGGCTGTTATCAGTTTCGCGTGACGCGAAACAGCGATCTCTATGTCGACGACGAGGACGTCGACGACCTGATGCGCGCGCTCGAAGGCGAGTTGTTCGAAAGCCGTTACGGTGACGCAGTGCGCCTGGAAACGGCGCACGACTGCCCGCAGGAGCTTGCCAGTTTCCTCCTCGAGCATTTTCAGCTCAGTCAGGCCGATCATTACCGGGTTAACGGTCCGGTCAACCTGAATCGGCTGCTAGCAGTGTACGACCTCGTCGACCGACCCGACCTCAAGTTTGCCCCGTTTACGCCGGGTGTGCCCAAGGCTCTGGTCAACAAGAACGTCTTCGATGCGATCGCGGAGCGCGACATACTGCTGCACCACCCGTTCGAGTCGTTCACGCCGGTACTCGATTTCGTCCATCGGGCCGCGAACGATCCGGATGTGTTCGCGATCAAGCAGACGCTGTATCGAACGACGCCCGACTCGCCCCTGGTCGAAAGCCTGGTCTCAGCTGCCAAAGCCGGGAAGGAGGTCACGGTGATGATCGAGCTCAGGGCTCGATTCGACGAGGCAGCCAACATCGAGTTGGCCAGCAAGCTTCAGGAAGCCGGCGCTCATGTCGTTTACGGCGTCGTCGGTTACAAGACCCACTGCAAGATGATCCTCGTCGTCCGGCGCGAGGGCGGCAAACTGCGGCGCTACGTGCATCTCGGCACCGGCAACTACCACCCGAAGACGGCTCGGGCTTACACCGACTACGGCCTGTTCACGGCGGATCCGGAGATCGGCGAGGATGTCCACGAGGTCTTCATGCAGCTGACGAGCCTGATGAAAACCGAGAAGCTCGCCCGGCTGTCGCAATCACCCTTCGGTCTGCACACGAAGTTGCTCGAACTGATCCGCCGGGAGACGCGCAATGCCCAGACCGGGGGAACCGGGCACATTATCGCCAAGATCAATGCGCTGGTTGAGCCGCAACTGATTCAGGCGCTCTACGAAGCATCGAACGCCGGCGTCATCATCGATCTGATCGTTCGCGGTATCTGCTGCCTGCGACCCGGTATTCCGGGCGTATCCGAGAACATTCGGGTTCGATCGGTCATCGGCAGATTTCTCGAGCACACGCGCTGCTACTACTTCCACAACGGAGGCGAGGAAGACGTTTATTGCGCGAGCGCAGACTGGATGGATCGCAACATGTTTCGCCGCATCGAGGTGATGTTCCCCGTGCTCGACAGGTCCATCAAGCGGCGCCTCATTTCAGATCTCGACCTGTATCTGGCGGACAACACGCAGTCCTGGAATCTCTCCGCGGGAGGCCAGTACCAGCCTTTAACTGCCGACGATGACATTCCCGTGAGAGTTCAAACCGAGCTCCTCGAGCAACTCGCCGAGGCCTACTGAGCCAGACTCAGTCGCTGGCCGTCGCCAGCGCCAGCTCGAATCCTCGCCCACCCAGGTACTCCTGCTCCTGCATCAGGTCGGCATGGGTCAGGGGATTGGCGGTAAACCAGTATTTTGGGAACAGGGCCTCGAGCCGATTCGCGCCGCCGGTGAGCTGCATCGCCGGCGCTTCGTCCGAGCTTCGGGCCCGATTCAACACAACGGCAAGGCGCAGCAGCACGATCAGGCGGATGATCGGCGTTTGCCAGTCCGCTTTAATAGCGTCGAGCAAGTCGGGCTCGAGCTTGCGCCTGTGGTTGCCAACCAGACAGGCCAGCAGCTGTT
>DATCZB010000176.1:0-2294 GCA_036526155.1 Gammaproteobacteria bacterium | reverse complement strand
ACATCGTGAACCCGTCGGCACAGGAAGATCCGGACAGCCCCATTTCCGGCATGCCGGTGCTCGAGGTCTGGAAAGGTCGGCACACGATCGTTCTCAAGCGAAGCATGGCGACGGGCTACGCCGGCGTCGAGAATCCGCTTTTTTACAAGGACAACACGCGTATGCTGTTCGGCGATGCCAGGGAGAGCCTCGGTGCGTTGCTGCGGGAGCTTGCCGGCTAGCCGGGTACGGGTGAGCCGCAAGTTGCCTGGTCTGCAATATCCAGTGCCTATAAAATTCCCCATATGAAATCGATCAAAAGCACGATGGGCGCCGTGGCCGCGGTTGCTGCGTTTGCGACGGCGTGCACGCCGAGCCCTGAGGCGCTCGTCGAGGAACATACCTCGACCATCAATCGCTATTGTCTGGATTGCCATAACGCCGTCGATCAGGAGGCGGGCCTCGTCCTCGAGGAGCTCGATCTCGCCGCGGTGGCGACGAACGCAGCCCTGCTAGAGACGATCGTGATGAAGCTCGAGGGGCGGATGATGCCGCCGCCCGGGGGTGCCAGGCCCAGCGACGAGGAACGCGAATCGCTGACCGCTTACCTGATCGATGCGCTCGACTCGGCTGCCGCCGAGAACCCCGATCTGGGACGTATGGCCGTGCACCGGCTGAATCGCACCGAATACGGCAACGCCGTGCGCGATCTGCTCGGACTCGAGATCGACCCGGCCGAGCACCTGCCGGCCGATGACGAGGCCTACGGCTTCGACAACGTTGCCGACGTCTTGCGCGTTTCACCCTCGCTCATGGAGCAATACCTGTCGGCCTCGAGCAAGCTCGCGGCGCTCGCCGTCGGCGATCCGGAGACGCAAATCGTCAACGCCGTCTATCGGGCGCCGCCCGACCTCGGGCAATACCGTCATGTCGATGGTCTGCCGCTCGGGACCCGGGGTGGACTGAACATCAGCCACTATTTCCCCCTCGACGCCGAATACGATTTCGCGGTTTTTCTGACCCGCAACATCGTCGGCTACATGACGGGGCTCGAGTGGGCGCATGAGCTCGAGATCAGCATCGACGGAGAGCGTGTGTTCATCGCACCCGTCGGCGGTGAAGAAGACAATCTCATGTCTGACCGGAATTTCTCGGCAGCCGCCGATGTGATCGATGCCAGGCTGCGAGCGCGGGTGTTCGTCGAGGCTGGCCAGCACGAAGTGTCGGTCGCGTTTCTGCGGCGCAACTCAGCGCAAACCGAGGAGCCGCTCGAGCTGCACACCCGGGACCAGGACCTGCAGAACATGAACGGCGTGCCGCTGGTCGATTACGTGACGCTCATCGGTCCGCTCAATCCGCAGGGTCCGGGCGACACCGAGTCGCGCCGCACGGTGTTCTCGTGCGTGCCGACGAGCGCCGCCGACGAGGTTCCCTGTGCCGAAGAGATCCTCTCGCGGCTGGGGCGCCGCGCCTATCGCCGGCCGATCAGCGAGCAAGAGCTCGGCGAGCTGCTTGCGCTGTACGAGCTCGGCCGGACCGATGCGACTTTCGAGCGCGGTATCCAGACGGCGGTTCGCGGTGTGCTGGCGAGCCCGAAATTCCTGTTCCGTAGCTATGAGGATCCGGCGGGGCTGGGGCCCGGCGACATCTATCCGCTCGACGACTTCGCGCTCGCGTCGCGGCTTTCGTTTTTCCTCTGGAGCAGCATCCCCGACGATCGACTGCTCGAGCTCGCGGAGTCCAACCGCCTGAGCGATCCCGAGATTTATGCTGCTGAAGTCGAGCGTATGCTGGCGGATCCGAAGTCGCGCGCGCTGATCGACAACTTCGCCGGTCAATGGCTGTTCCTGCGTAATCTGCAAAGTGCGCGACCCGATGTCGCGACATTCCCGGACTTCGACGAGAACCTGCGCCGGGCCTTGCGCAAGGAAACCGAGTTGCTGTTCGAGAGCGTGCTCCGCGAGGACCGCAGTGTCGTCGATTTGCTCGATGCCGACTACACGTTTCTCAACGAGCGGCTGGCCAAGCACTATGGCATCACGGGAATCTATGGCAGTCATTTCCGTCGGTTCGATGGCGTGCCGGAGGAGCGGCGTGGCTTGCTCGGTCACGGGAGTATCCTCACGATTACGTCGCTGCCCAACCGGACCTCGCCCGTCATCCGCGGCAAGTGGGTGATGGAGAATATCCTTGGCACGCCGCCGCCACCGGCGCTGCCGAACGTGCCGGCATTCAAGGAAAACGAGCCAGGCGATGCGCCGCAATCCGTGCGGGCGCGTCTCGAAGCCCATCGCAGCAACCCCGTCTGCGCCTCA
>DATCZB010000175.1:0-6605 GCA_036526155.1 Gammaproteobacteria bacterium | reverse complement strand
CTTCCGGGTCTCGGCGATTCGGGTAACTTCTCGTTCTTCTTCGAGAATGCGAAGCATACGGCCCGCATCGCGCTGAACTATCGCGGCGAGACGGTTGCAGGTTTTGCCAACTACGAGCAGCCCCTCTATATCGACGAGAGGAAGCAGATCGATATCTCCTATCAGTATCGATTCAATAATTCGATCACGCTGTTCGCCGATGCGCAAAACATCAACGACGAAACGACGCGCCTGTACGTTCGCTATCCGGAAATGCTGTTCCTGTCGCAACAGCACGGCCCGGTGTACCGATTCGGCGTCAGAGCCACCTACTAGTCCCCAGCGTACAGCGCAATCCCCCCCCCGCGCTAAACGCTTTGAAGAGAGGGCATCTGCCCTCTCTTTTTTTGCCTGCGATTTGGCCTTCCCGGTCTCGCAATGAGGCCGATCAGAGCAGGAAGATGAAACCTACTGCCGCAGCGCCTCGAACTCGATGATGATTTCGACCGTATCGCCGACCCAGCCGTTGTCGACGGCGTAATCCATACCAAAAGCCGATCGCTCGAGCGATCCGCGCGCGGAAACACCCATCGCATAGGTGTTGCGGCCGATCGGGTAATCGCCGCTCTTGTTCCAGGTCGCCTCCAGCACGAGTGGCCGGGTGACGCCGAGCAGCGTCAGCTCTCCGGCGACCTCGAATTGCCGCTCGCTGATCCTGCGCGCGCCATCGGCCATGAAAGTCATTTCTGGAAATCGGCTTGTATCGAGAAACTCGTCGCTGACGAGGTGCTCGTCTCTGTCCTCATCATGGCTGATCACGCTGGCTGTATTCACGGCGATGCGGACATCGGCCAAAGTCCCCGTCTCTTCGTCGAAAACGTACGACCCTTCCAGCTCCGTGAACGAACCGAGCACGCGCGCGAACCCGATGTGCTCGACCAGGAAGGCGATCACCGTGTGCGCCGGATCGATCTCATAGCGCGCGGGGTCCGCGCTGACCGACCCCGATACCAGCGTTGTTGTCAGCAAGGCCCCTGCTGCGACGCCCAGACAGCCCCTGGCTGGTTGGTCCATGTCCGTTCCTCCTTAAGGCCGGGTTCAGGCGTTCATTAAACTGCACGCGGCATGCCGACACCAGCCGCCACAGACCGCCGGCCGCAAACACAGGCCGGCGGCCGAACACGCACGTGGCAAGGCGTCACTGGCAACGGCTCGTCGTCTGCGACTATGCTTGCCACCTGGATCCAGGTGGCTCGCAAATGCGCTCAGGCTATTGGCAGGAACTCAAGACGACCGATTTCCCGGGGCTCGATCCTGAGCGAACGGTGGCCGTATTCCCCGTCGCTGCGATCGAGCAGCACGGGCCGCATCTGCCGCTCGCAACGGATGCGCTGATCAACCAGGGTATTGTGCGGTCCGCGTTGCCCGACATTTCGGACGACGTCATCGCCCTGTTCCTGCCTGCGCTCGATTTCGGCACAAGCACCGAACATGCGGACTTTCCGGGCACCCTCTCGCTCGACCCGGAAGCCCTGCTCGAAGCCTGGCTCCAGATCGGCCGGGACGTCGCTCGCGCCGGCGTTCGCAAGCTCGTCATCCTCAACACGCACGGCGGTCAGAGGAGCCTGGTCGATCTGGCTGCAATCCGGCTGCGTGTGGCGCACGGGATGCTCGTCGTGCGCTGCAACTATTTCTCTTTCGGTGCACCCGACGGTCTGTTCGCGAGCGAGGAATGGTCCACCGGGCTGCATGGCGGCGAAGTCGAGACCTCGCTGATGCTGCATCTGCACCCCGACCTCGTCGATATTGCGGCAACCGAAAACTTCGCCGGCCGTGCGCACGAAATGGCGCGGGACAATCGGTGGCTTGGAGCCGAAAAGCCCATTGGTTTCGGCTGGAAGGCGCAGGACCTGAACCCGTCAGGCGTCTCCGGCAATGCCGCGGGGGCAGACGCCGAACGCGGCGCGGCCTATCTCGCGCATATCGGCAAGAGCTTCGTCGAGCTGCTCGAGGAAGTCGCGGCGACGCCGCTAGGCGTTTTGCGCTGAGTCGCGGGCCTCGTCGACGAGGTGCCCCGCCTTTTCGCGCTTGGCGCGCAGGTATTTCTCGTTGTGCGCGTTGGTGCTGCCGACCAACGGCAGGCGCCCGGCCACCTTGATCCCATGCTCGCGCAAGGCCGCAATTTTTTCCGGGTTATTGGTCATGATCTCGACGCGCTCGATGCCGAGTGACGTCAGCATGCTGGCAGCGACCTCGTAGCTGCGCTCATCTGCACTGAAGCCCAGATGCCGATCGGCGTCCAGCGTGTCGAGACCGGCGTCCTGAATCGAGTAAGCCCGAAGCTTGTTCGCAAGACCGATGCCACGCCCCTCCTGATCCAGGTACAGCAAGACACCGGCACCGAGCTCGGCGATCCGCCGGATCGCCGTCCGCAGTTGCTCGCCGCAATCGCAGCGAAGGCTGCCAAGCACGTCGCCCGTCAGGCAGGCCGAGTGCATGCGAACCGGAACCGGCGCGCCCGGTTCGGGGTCCCCGATCACGATCGCGACATGCTCGGCACTCGAATGGTCGTCGCGAAACAGCGTGATCCGCGTGTTTTCTGCTGCCAGCAACGGCAGGCGAGTCTCGGCAACCAGGTCGAGGCGCAGCGCTGCCATTTCCGCATGATCGTTGATTGCCTCGAGCGTCACCGAGGCGACCGACGCATCGTCGAATCGCTCGACTTCGAAGGCGACGAGCGCCGGCAGGAGCCGGCCCGCCTTGGCCAGTGCAAAGCCTGCCGCTGCAAGCGGCCTCGAACCAGCCCACACTGACGCGCTGAGATCGGACGTTAGGTCGTCGGACAAGCCGGCGTGTGCTCTGAGCGCGGCGAGCTCACCCGAATCGCGAATCGCGATCGCAGCCGGGCCCACCACGGAGCCATTCAGCCCCGCGGCCTGCGCGCGCTCCGCCGTCAGTAGCAGGACGACCTCGCCGGCAGACGACAAGACCTGCTCCAGTAGCGGCTCGGTCACGAGCTCGAGCGCCGCCAGAACGAGCGTTCGATCATCACCCTGAATCGCCACCACGCGACGCCGCCGCAGTTCCGTGATCGCGCGATCAACCGCCAGCGCGGCAAGGCTCCCGTTGATGCCGCCGTTGGAAACTTTCTTTTTCATTCCGGGTGTTAGGATACCAGCTGGCCGACGGCTGCGCCCGCGAGGATTCCGATCTGACCCCGACCACACCGCGTCCTGACGACGACCCGCAAGCGAAACCAGCAGTCTGGCAGTCGTTAATCGAGCTCGCCGGCACCGAAGGGAAGCGGTGGCCGCAGCAGGCTGCCGGGCTCGCACGAGCGACGCCGAACGATTTCGTGGATCTCTATCTGCCGCTATGCCGACCGGTGACGGAACGCGCGCGCGTGCTGGGCCATCTGGGTCAGAGTATCGACGGCTATATCGCGGCGGCCAGCGGGGATTCAAGTTTCGTCAATGACCAGGAGAACATCCGCCATCTGCACCGGCTGCGCGCGCTCCACGATGCCGTCATCGTCGGCGCCGGCACGGTCGCGGCGGATGACCCGAGGCTGACGACGCGGCGCGTTCCGGGACCGAGCCCGGTGCGAGTCGTGCTCGACCCGAATCGAAGGTTGTCGGAGTCCTTTCAGGTCTTCCGCGACGGGGCCGCCCGAACCGTCCTCGTCGTTGCCGGCGACTCGGACGCTGCGGACCGGCATGGCGACGCCGAAGTGCTCTTCGTGCCGGCGACTGACGGTCTGTTCGACCTGCGCGCGCTCGTCGTTCGCCTCGCCGGCCTCGGACTGAGGCGGCTGTTCGTCGAGGGCGGCGGGACGACCGTCACGCGCTTTTTCGAAGCGGGCTTGCTCGATCGCCTGCAGATCGCCGTGGCCCCGATGTTCATCGGGCGCGGGCGACCGGGAATCCGGATTGCCGCGCAAGCGAGCATTGCGGACTGCCCGAGACCACGTAACCGCGTGTTCGCAATGGGTCAGGACATCCTGTTCGACTGCGACCTGAGCGGCGAAGATGCGGCCACAGCGGCGCCGCCTTCGGGCATTGACGAGGCACCTGTAGCCGAAGCATCGCCGATTCGGCGCATTCGCTAACCTGACACTGAAGTAACGGACGGCAGCGCGATGAGATCGCTGTGACTCACCGCAACGCGAAGCCCGCCGCCGGACGCCGTCCTCACGCGCTGCTCGCGCCAGCTCTCGATGCGAGAACTGTCCGCGGGCGAAATCTCCCGAGCCGCGTCGGCCCAACCTTCGACGAGGGCGCTGATCAGCTCCCCTGCCTCCGGGCCGCAACGCCAGGTCGAGTCCGCTTCGGCGACCCGGTAGCCTGCCTGCGCCAGCAAATCACGGGCCGCTGAATGAGCCGCCGGACCGAGCGCGGGACCGAAACCCTTGTCGGTCAGCTGATGACGATTGACGAGCGCAACGATTGCACTGTCCGCAGCATGTGTCGGGTCGAGAGACACGTTCCCGGTGTAACTCAAAGCCCATAACACCGACGCTCCGGCTGCCGTCACTCTGGCAGTCAATGCCGCGAGCCAGTCCCGGCTTACGAGATCGAGCAACGCCGATGCCGTCACCAGGCAGCCCGGAGGCAAAACGACCTCATCCAGGCTTCGGCTCAGGTCGAGCCTGCGTGTCGCAACGCGGCAGTCGAATCCGCTGGCCGCGATTTCGAGCTCGGTTCCACGCTGGCGTGCCTGGAACCCGCTTTGCTCCGCCCACTCCGGAATCCGCCGGCCTGCAGCGGCGAGCAAGGCGGCATCGCGATCGATGAGCAACCAGCGCTGGCCAGGACCGAGCCTTGGCGCGAGCCAGCGCAGCGTCGCACCCGTTCCGGCACCGAGATCTATGATTGACGAAAATGGGCCCCGGAGCTCGCGTACAAGATTCTGACTGCGCGCCCTCGCGTCGACGGGCTCGCGCAGCGACAGCCAATCTGCGCTAAATGCGCTCACCGCCCCTCGAAGCCGCTGAGCACGTCGGCAAATCTCCCGGCGCTTTGCGCCCAGGTTGGTACGCTGTCGGCCGCATCGCGTGCGCCTTGCTGCAGCCGTTCTCGCGCCTGCCGGTCACCGATCAGCTCCGCGAGAACGACGGTCAACGCATCGACATCGCCGGGTGGCACGAGGCGGCCCGCGGCCGCAGGCACGGTATCCGGTATCGCGCCGGCGGTCGTGCTGATGACCGGCACGCCATGCGCGACGGCTTCGGCAAGCGCCATGCCGTATCCTTCGAGCCAGGAAGGCAGAACGAACAAATCTGCGGCAGCGTACTCATCGAAAACCCGCCCCGACGTCAGTTCACCAAGCCAGGCCACGCGATCGGTCAGCCCGGCACGGGCAACCTGCGCACGAATCGAATCGGCATGCTCGGGGTCATGCTGCGCGCCGCCGGCCAGACGCAACGACCAGGGGAGGTCTTCGAGCCGCGCCAGCGCCGCTATAAGAATTTCGTGTCCCTTGCGCGGCGTCACGGTCGCGACCGTCAGCAAGCGCACCGTATCCGATCGCACAGCGTCGATTCGGCCTCTGCGCCGGTCGACGCCGGGCTCGATGACAGCGATGCGCTCGGCTTCGACGCCAAAGTCCGCGAGCCTTCGCCTCGTCCAGGGGCTCGTCACAACGACCTGCGGCACCAGGGCAAGCGCCGCCGTTTCGGCCGCTTCGAATTGCGCCGCCGATCGAGCGTCGATTCCGGTTTCGTCGGCCAGCGGATGATGGATCAGCGCGACCGCGCTGAGCCGGTCAACGATGGACGGCAAAATCGGCAACAGCCCCGACAGGGCCAGCCCGTCGACGATCACCAGTCGGCCAGCAGGTAATGCCTCGAAGCGAGACCGGGCCTCCTCGAGCGCCGCAGCGCCGGGGCGCGGAAAGCTGGCATCGAGCTCCATGACGCTCGTCTGCCAACCGGATTGCTCGAGCTCGGCGAGGATCCGGCGGTCGTAGAGATAACCGCCTGTCGCTGTCTCGAGCGGGCCCGGGACGACAAGGCAGACGGCGCGCGAAGCAGGCCTATCGCTAGCCATCGCGCAGGCTGCCTTCGAAGGCAGCCCAGGCAACGTGCGACTCGTGCAGGACGATCCGCAATCGCGTCAGACCCTCGCTTCCCGGCCCGAGCTCTCCCGCGCGGATCCGCTGCGAGACCCGATCGAAGATCACACGCGCGAGAAACTCGGTCGTCGTGTTCTTGCCTTCGAACTCCGTCACCTCGTCGAGGTTACGAAAGTTGAGCTCTCCGAGAACACTCTGAAGTGCAGTGGACGCGCGACCGATATCGACCACGATGCCGTCATCACCGAGCTTGGGCGAGCTGAATTCGGCATCAACGGTGTAAGTCGCGCCGTGCATTCGCTGAGCGGGCCCGAACACCGCGCCCTCGAAGCTATGCGCAATCATGAAATGGCTGCGTACGCAGACCGTGTACATCTGTATTCCCTCTGAACTCTCAAGGCAGCAATCGATGCGCCGATGCCGGCTTGTCCGCTAACGATACGTGATTCGGTGACACAAGGTACCACCACGGTCGCTGGCCAACCCGCGCATCACGTCGGGCAACTCATCGAACGAGCTTTCTCCCGAGATCAGCGCGTCGAGCACGTCGCTTA
>DATCZB010000174.1:0-5982 GCA_036526155.1 Gammaproteobacteria bacterium | reverse complement strand
ATGCCAAACCGAATATCGGCCGTCGGCTCCGACCCGTTGGCGTTACGCAGCTGATCGAGCCGCGCAACGGCTTCTTCCCCGGCGCCCTGCGGCAACGGCGCGCGCCGCGTGCCCGGGTCGATGAGCTCGCCGCAGCGCTTGGCGGCCGCGCGACCGAAGACAACGAGGTCGATCAGCGAATTGGAGCCGAGCCGGTTCGCCCCGTGCACCGACACGCACGCGGCCTCGCCGACCGCCATGAGCCCGGGCACGATGTGCTGATCACCCGACTCGTTCACGGCAATGACCTCGCCGTGGTAGTTGGTCGGGATGCCGCCCATGTTGTAGTGGACGGTCGGCAGCACCGGTATCGGCTCCTTGTTGACGTCGACACCGGCAAAAATCTTGGCGGTCTCGGCGATTCCGGGCAGACGCTCCTCGATCACCTCCGTGCCGAGATGCTCGAGGTGCAGGTGCACGTGATCCTTTAGCTTACCGACACCGCGGCCTTCGCGGATCTCTATCGTCATCGAACGGCTGACGACATCGCGCGACGCCAGATCCTTGGCGTTCGGCGCATAGCGCTCCATGAAACGCTCACCCTCGGAATTGGTCAGGTAACCACCCTCGCCGCGCGAGCCTTCGGTAATCAGGCAACCGGAGCCATAGATGCCGGTCGGATGGAACTGAACGAACTCGAGATCCTGCAGCGGCAGCCCGGCGCGCAGCACCATGGCGTTACCGTCACCCGTGCAGGTATGCGCCGAAGTGCAGGAGAAGTAGGCCCGGCCGTAGCCCCCGGTCGCGAGAATGACCATGCCGGCGCTGAACCGGTGCAGGCGGCCGGTTGCGAGATCGATCGCGACGACACCGCGGCAGACGCCGTCGACCATGATCAGGTCGATCGCGAAATACTCGATGTAGAACTCCGCATCCTGCTTCAGCGATTGCTGGTAGAGCGTGTGCAGCATCGCGTGGCCCGTGCGGTCGGCCGCGGCGCAGGTGCGTTGTGCGGCCGGGCCTTCGCCGAAATGCGTAGTCATGCCGCCAAAAGGCCGCTGGTAAATCCGACCCTCCTCGGTGCGCGAGAACGGCACGCCGTAATGCTCGAGCTCGATGACGGACGCCGGCGCCTCGCGGCAGAGGTACTCGATGGCATCCTGGTCGCCGAGCCAGTCCGAGCCCTTGACCGTGTCGTACATGTGCCAGCGCCAGTCGTCCTCGCCCATGTTGCCGAGCGCCGCGCTGATGCCGCCCTGCGCGGCGACGGTATGGCTGCGCGTGGGAAAGACCTTGGTGACGCAGGCCGTGGCCAGGCCGAGCTCGGCCAGTCCGAGCGTGGCGCGCAGTCCCGCGCCGCCGGCACCGACGACCACGACGTCGTGGCGGTGTTCAATGAACTCGTACTCTGCGCTCATTCAGCCCGCCCCGAGTGCAATCTTCAGAATGGAAAACAGGCAAACGGCGAGCAGAAAGGCGTGCGCCAGCGACGACGTCGTCAGGCACACGATCTTCGCGCCTTTACCCCCGACGTAGTCTTCGACCACGACGCTGATACCGAGCCACGAGTGGTAGATCAGACACGCCGAGGTCAGGCTCAGCAACACGGCCGTCAGTGGCTCCCCGATCCAGCTGACGAGCGCTTCGCGTGAACCCAGATCGATTCCAATCAGAGAGAAGGCAAACCAGAGACCGAGCGGCACCATGGCCACGGCCGTCAGGCGCTGATGCCACCAGTGGTGCGTTCCACCCCCGGCAGAGCCGAGCCCCATAACCTGATTCAAAGGCGACTTGAACGACATCCTGTGCGCTCTCAGAAAATTCCGACCAGGGCGTAAACGGCGGTCGCAACCAGGGCGAAGAGCACGACGGCCATGCCGCCAAGCCTGATGCCGGCACTCTCGAAGCCGTAGCCGGCATCCCAGAACAGATGCCTGACGCCATTTGCCAGGTGATAAAAGAAACAGAAGGCCCAGCCCAGGAGCGGGAGCTTGAACCACGCGCTGCCATAGAAGCTGGCGACGCCGGCGTAGGATTCAGGACCGCTCGCCAGCGCAATCAGCCAGCAGCTCAACACGAGTATCCCGAGCGAGAGAAATACGCCGGTGATGCGATGGATGATAGAGAGTCCGTTGGTAACGCCCCACCGATAAATCAGGAACGGTGAGAGTGGTCGCGCAGGCCCATCCATTGTCGGTCTGATCCGTCTACCCCGCACGAAAACGCCCGCAGGCATGCCGGCCCGCGACAGGTTCCGCGCATTATTTCAATTCAGAAATCGATGCAGCGACCGGCGCGTTCCCAGTCACCATAGCGCGTTGGCTCGAGCCCTTTGGGTCCTCCGACCTCCCGAACCTTGACTTCGGGATCGGGCTGCCCGGGCTGTTCCGTCTTGGGCTGCTGCCGAGCTTGTTCGCGCTCATCGCTCATGGTTAAAGTGTGCCAGAAAGCCCGAACCTTCGCACCACCAAAGAGGGGTTGATGACCAACACTTGCTACTGCCGCAGGGACGATCTGGCGCTCATCAATGTCTCGGGCGCCGACGCACGGCAGTTTCTGCATGCCCAGACGACCCAGAATATCGCGGACCTGCCGCCTGACGAGGCGCGGCTCGCGGCCTGGCTGACGCCGAAGGGTCGGGTCCTGGCGCTGTTCGATGTCGTGCCCGACGGCGAATCTTTCTGGCTCATGACTGCGGCCGACAATGCCGGCTGGCTCGTCGAGCGAATGCGGCTCTTCGTCCTGCGTTCGGACGTCGTGCTCGAAGTCGCAGCCGAATCCGCGGTCTGGTCGGTCTGGGGCGACGTCACCGCGTGGCTCGCGACAAGGGACATCGATCTCGATCCGGGCTTCGTCGCAAGGCAAGCTGATTCGCTCTGGCTTCGCAGCGGCGAGCAGCTGGTGCATGTGATCGTGCACGGCGACGCGCCTGCCGGGCTCTTCGCCGCCGCGCAAGCCGAAAGCGCGGAGCATGCCGCCGCAGTCGAAATCGCCGCCGGTCGCCCGGCTCTGCCGGCCGCGCTCCGCGACCGCTACGTGCCGCAAATGCTGGATCTCGATCGGCTCGACGCGATCTCGTTCTCCAAGGGGTGCTATCCCGGGCAGGAAATCGTGGCGCGGACCCACAACCTCGGTCAGGTCAAGCGGCGGCTCGCTCGATTCGGGATCGAGGACGGCGCCCGCCCGCTGCCCGGCGCGGAGATCGTCGACGAGTCGGGCCAGGCAACGGGCGAAGTGGTGCGCACGGCACCAGGCACTGGGGGCTATGAGGTCCTGGCCGTCGTTCCCATCGACACAGCCGAGCGGTCGCTGGCACTGGCCGCTGACGGCCGCACGCTGATCAGGCGGGACCTGGCTCAGGCCGACTGAGCCTGCGCTACTTGAGCTGCGGGAACAGCAGGACGTCGCGAATCGACGCCGAATCGGTCAGGAGCATCGCCAGCCGGTCGATACCGAGGCCCGCGCCCGCCGTTGGCGGCAAACCGTATTCGAGCGCCGTGATGTAGTCCTCGTCGTAGCGCATCGCCTCGTGGTCGCCATCCTCGATCGCGCCGACCTGCGCATGGAAGCGATCGGCCTGGTCTTCCGGATCGTTGAGCTCGCTGAAGCCGTTCGCCATCTCGCGCCCGCAGATGAACAGCTCGAACCGATCGGTCAGATACGAATCCGCGTCGCTGCGCCGGGCCAGAGGCGATACCTCGGCCGGGTACTGGGTCACGAACGTCGGATTCCGCAGCGAATCCTCGACGCGCTTCTCGAACAGCTCGAACTGCATCTTGCCGGGGCCGGCCTGTTTCGGGAGCGCGATGCCTTCGGCCTCGCAAAGCCTGCCGAGCGCCTCGGGGTCGCGCAGGGATGACGGATCGAGCGACGGATAAGCGCTCGTCAGCGTGTCCTCGAAACGCACGCGCGCGAACGGCGAACCGAGGTCCACCGTCTCACCCTGATACTCGATCGTCGTCGTTGCGCAGATCGATCGCGCCGCCTCGCGCAACAGGCTCTCCGACAGGTCCATGAGGTCCTCGCACTGCGCATAGGCCTGATAGAGCTCGAGGATCGTGAACTCGGGATTGTGACGCGTCGAGAGCCCTTCGTTGCGGAACGCCCGGTTGAGCTCGAACACGCGCTCGATACCACCGATCACGAGGCGCTTCAGATACAGCTCGGGCGCGATCCTGAGGTACAGCGTCTTGTCGAGCGCGTGATGAAACGTCTCGAAGGGCCGCGCCGTCGCGCCACCCGGTATCGGGTGCATCATCGGCGTCTCGACCTCGACGTAGTCGAGCGAATCGAGATAGTTGCGGACGAACTTGATGAGCTGGCTGCGCCTGGCGAACACCTCGCGCGTTTCCTCGCTCATGATGAGATCGAGATAGCGGCGCCGGAGCTTGAGCTCCTGGTCTGTGATTCCGTGCCATTTCTCGGGCAGGGGTCGCAGCGACTTGACCAGCAGGACGAGCTCGTCGACGGCGACCGACAGCTCACCGGTCCTGGTCTTCATCAGCGTCCCGCTGGCGCCGACGATGTCGCCGAGATCCCATTTCTTGAAGTCCTGGTACAGATCCGCGCCAATTCCGTCGCGCTGCAGGAACAGCTGAATCTGCCCCGACCGGTCCTGGAGCTTGACGAAGCTCGACTTGCCCATGACGCGCTTGACCATCATCCGACCCGAAACCGAGACCCGCACGGCTTCCTCGGCAAGCGTCTCGGCGCTGTGCGCGTTGTACGCTGCGTGCAGCGACCCGGCTATCGCGTCGCGGCGAAAGTCGTTCGGAAACGCGTTGCCCGCCTCCCTGAGATGGTCGAGCTTCTTGCGCCTCTCGGCGATCAGCTTGTTTTCACTGCCGGCGTCGGACGTCATGACTCAAAGCCCCTGCTTCAGGCTTTCCTGGAGAAAGCTGTCGATATCACCGTCGAGCACGGTCTGCGGCTGGCTCGACTCGATTCCGGTCCTCAAGTCCTTGACCCTCGACTGGTCGAGAACATAGGAACGAATCTGGCTGCCCCAGCCGATGTCCGACTTGCTGTCCTCGAGCAGCTCCGCCTGCTCGCGGCGCTTCTGTTGCTCGAGCTCGTAGAGCCGCGCGCGCAGCTGCGACATTGCCGTGGCCTTGTTCTTGTGCTGAGAGCGATCGTTCTGGCACTGGACGACGATCCCCGTCGGCATATGCGTAATGCGAACCGCAGATTCCGTCTTGTTGACGTGCTGACCCCCCGCGCCGCTCGCGCGATAGACGTCGATCCGAAGATCGGCCGGGTTGATGTCGACGTCGATGTCGTCCTCGACCTCCGGCGACACGAATACGGCTGCAAACGACGTATGGCGACGATTGCCCGAGTCGAACGGCGACTTCCTGACCAGCCGGTGGACGCCCGTCTCCGTGCGCAGCCAGCCGAAGGCAAACTCGCCGCGAAGATGCAGCGCGGCACTCTTGATGCCGGCGACTTCGCCGGGCGACACCTCGAGCACCTCGACGTTCATTGCGTGGCGCTCGGCCCAGCGCAAATACATCCGGAGCAGCATCTCGGCCCAGTCCTGCGCCTCGGTGCCGCCCGAGCCGGCCTGGATGTCGAGGAATGCGTTGTTCTGATCGAGCTCGCCGGCAAACATGCGGCGAAACTCGAGCTTGGCGACCGACGTTTCCGCAGACTGCAAATCCGCGGCGATATCGTCGAGCAGCTGCGCGTCGTCCTCGCCCGAGGCGAGCTCGAACAGCTGCCGATTGTCGGTCAGCGAGCGCTCGAGCGTCTCGATTGTGTCGACGACTTCCCGCAGCGAGGCGCGCTCCCTGCCTAGGTCCTGGGCCCGCTCGGGATTGGCCCAGACTTCCGGATCCTCGAGTTCACGCTCGACTTCCTCGAGGCGTTCGCGCTTGATCTCGAAGTCAAAGATACCCCCTTAGCGCAGCCACGCGCCCACTGAGGTCACCGATGACATTGTCGATCTGATTCGTTTCCATAGCTCGCGAGGTCTTGTCGCCGCGCGCAGTCTATCACGCGCTG
>DATCZB010000173.1:0-6313 GCA_036526155.1 Gammaproteobacteria bacterium | reverse complement strand
AGCCCGTACAGCCACTCGGCGCCGCGATAGAAATCGCCGGAAACGCCAGCCGTGTCGAACGTTGCGGCGATCTCGGCCATCTCGCCCGTATACCTGCCGGCGGCCGAAGCCAGAAACGGAACGGTTCGGGCCATACGGCTTGCCGCCTCCGGCTGACTCGTCTCGAGTTCGGCCATGAGCTCATCGAGCACCCCGAGCTGCCGGGCCGCCAGCAGAAGATTGGTATAGAGCGCGTTCGCTCCCTTGTTCATCGCTGCGTAGCACATCTTCAGGGCCGACGCGCGAGCGATGCGATCACCCAGGTCGATGATTGAAAGCTCGGGAACTTCGAGCCCGATCACCGACTGCCGGTGTTCACCGGAAACGTAGAATCTCGTGGGACTACCGGTACCCTCGCGCGGCGCCGGGCCGACGATGCCAACGTCGACGAATCGAACCGGGTGAGCGTCGAACAGCGCCGCAATTTTTTCCAGCGTCGCGGGCGAAACGGCGTTGCAGTCGGCATAGACCATTGCGCAATCCTGCGTCTGCGTCAGCTCCGCAACCCGGGCAGCGAACGCCAGTGCCGCTGCGGGGGGCAGGATCGACAGAAACAGGTCCGTCTCCTCGAGCAGGCGCGGCAACCCACCGACATCTTCGAGCCCCGCCCCGCGCGCCAGGCGGCGACTCAGATCCGACCGGCCCTCGAGCGCCGTCACGACCCGGTATCCGGCGAGACGCAATACGCGGCCCACCGCGCTGCCCATATCGCCCGTGCCGAGAATTCCGATAGTAGGGGTCAATCGAACACTCCGTCTTGCTGCCCTGACCGCATCATAACGAGATCGTCGGGCAACTGCGGGAGCCCTTCGCAACTGACAATTCTAAGGAATACGGCCCCGGCATCCGGTGGACGCGGACCGGCCGGCAAGGTAATTTAAGCGCCAAATACGGCCGACCGCAGAGCCGCCGGCAGACAGGAGAAACGATGCACCCGAGCATTTCGACCAAGGGCCCCAAGGCGCTTGCGGCCGTCATTACAGCAACCCTGGCTGCAACGGCAAACGCCCAGATCGACGATTCCATTCGTGGCGAAGCCAGCGAAGCCAATCACTTCATCTCAACGCCGGATGGCTGGGAGCAGCCGCGGACACCCTGGGGCGATCCGGACATCCAGGCCACTCTGGACATGCGTCAGGCCGGCAGTGTGCCGCTGCAACGTTGCGCCGCCGCGCGCGGGCCATGCAGTCTCGACGATGTCTGGGTTTCCGAAGAGCAGTACAACGCGGCAGTCGAGCGGGCCGAAAACGCCGTCGACCGCAGCCGCCAGGCACTCGCTGAAGGCAATCTCGGCGTGTCGATCCAGTCCGGCCTCATCGACCCGAGCAGCCCGCTGCGGCAGACGAGCCTCATCGTGGATCCGGCAAACGGCCGGCTGCCGGAGCTGACGGACGAGGCAAAAGCGCGCGCCCACCTGATGGGCAGCGACTGGGCCCTGCCGGGCGAGAACATCGACTTCCAGGATCAGTTCGATTTCGACAGCTGGGACCGCTGCATCACGCGCGGCATGCCGTCGATGATGATGCCGTATCGCTACAACGGCGGCTTCAAGATCCACCAGTCCCCGGGCTACGTGATCTTCGACATCGAGATGATCCATGAGGCCCGTGTCATTCCGATTGGCGACGCACCAGCGCTCGATACCTCGATCCGGCAATATCTGGGCGAGTCGAGAGGTCACTGGGAAGGCGATACGCTCGTCGTCGAGACGACGAACTACAACGCCGATCCCGCTGCCAACGTGCCGCTCATCAACCTTGCCGTCATGGGGTCGCCTCCCGGGAACCGCTTTCCGATCAGCGCAGAGCTGAAGACGACGGAGAGGATTACGCGTCTCAATGACGAATGGTGGATGTACGAGATCACGACCGAGGATCCGAACGTGCTGACGGCGCCATTCACGGTCCGTTACCCGATGTACCACGATCCCGAGTACTGGTGGCCGGAGTATGCCTGCCACGAGGACAACACGATCGTCCGCAACTACACGGAAACCAATCGCTACGAACGCGCCAACCCGACTCCCGAGCCGCCGCAGGATCCGATTCGGGTTGGAGCCGAGCTTGCGCGCCAGCTCGACGGTCGCTGGGTCGGCACGCCAATCACCGGCACGATCGAGTACGAGATCGAGATCGAGCTCACCGATAACGGTGACGGCACGGTCAACGCCCGGTTGCTCGGCACCACGCTGCGTAACGGCGAGATCAACAAGCCGCTGCGCAACCTGGCCTATAACGAAGGTGCTTTCAGCTGGACGTTCCCTAACGTCGATCCGTGGCGGTTCAACGGCTCGATCAACGACAACGGCGAGCTCCAGGGCACGACCGGGAGCGCTCAGGGCAGCGTGCCTCTGACTTTCAGGCCCGCGTCTCGATAAAGACTTGAGCGGGTCGCGTTGGTCCGCGACCCGCATTGACTGCTCAAACCGCAGGGGGGATGGTAATGAGACAGTTGCTCGCAATCCTTGCGATGCCGGTGTTGCTGCTGGCTGGTCAAACGGCTGCAGCGCAGGATGCCGCCGCAGACCTTATCAGCTCGTGGACGCTGCTCGCGGTGGAAAAAAACGCTGCCAGCAGCGAGCCGACGCGGGCTCGCGGCGCACGCGGCCTGCTCATCCTCGACGGCGCAGGCAACGTGTTCGAATTCTTCAGCACCGCGACCCGGGACGAACCCGAGTCACCGCAGGTCGATCCGCAGCGGACGTTCGACACTTTTGGTGGCTTCTGGGGCCGCTTCGAGGTTGACGATGCCGCCGGCATGCTTCACTTCGAGGCTGCGTCGGGCGTCAGCCCGAGCGTGCGTGGATTGTCATTCAGCCGGCACTATGAGGTCAGCGGCAATCGGCTCATTGTCACCTCGACGGATGAGCCGCAGGCCCAGGGCGACACGCGCTGGATCTGGCAGCGCGTGCCGACCGTTGAGCATATGACGCCGGCCTATCGGGAAGTCATGGGGTTCTGGGAGCACGTCGAGGAAGGGCGCGTCGATCTCACCACCGGCGAGATGGAGAACCCGAGGCGCCGGGCACCGAGCCTCATTGTTTACACACCGGGCGGATTCGTCGGCGTGCACTTCCCGTCGCTCGGGCGCGAACCGTTTTCGAGCGACGCGCCGAGCGCCGAGGAGGCGCAGGCCGGCCTGCGCGGTTACATCGGGTATTTCGGCGCGCTCAGCGTCTACCCGGGCGAAGTCGCCCACAACATTCTTGCCGGCATCTCTCCCGGGACCGGGGCCATTCTGCGGCGCGGCGCAGAAATCAGCGACGACATACTCACAGTCACGCTGCAGAATACGCAAGCGATCGAAAGCGGCAACCCGGCAGAGTCGGCGACGCAGGTCATATTGCGCCGTCTCAGCGACGCCGACGACATGCTGCCGCCCGCCCGCTAAGCGGCAAAAAAGTACCGGAATTTCGCAAGATCCTCATAGCGCTGCCGGGTGCAGAACCGGTACAGTCTGTCTCGAACATGAGCCGACCGCTGAAGCACCAAAACAACAGCGCAAGCGCATGATTCCCCCTGTGTCGTGCCCGGCTTCGGCCGGGCCTTTTAATTTCGGGCCCGGCAAATCTCCGCCAGCTATTCTGCTTGCGGCTACCGCGACTCAGGCAAGGCAAACACATACAGTGCCTGGCCCCGCGTCGGCGGTTGCAGCTCGGGCGTGATCAGATTCGGCACGAGCCGCGGACTGCCTCCGCCAAGGCCGGTCGTCACGGCAACGAACTGCCTGCCATCGGCCTCGAACGTAATCGGAAAGCCCTGCACCGATGTGCCGAGGCGCGTCTCCCAGAGAATCTCGCCGCTCTCGACATCGATGGCACGGAAACGCCGGTCGAGGTCGCCGGCGAAGACGAGACCGCCGCCGGTGGTGAGCGCCGCCGTCAGGAACGACGCGCGCTGCTCGATCGCCCAGGTCTCTTCCATGGTGTCGACGTTGAATGCGGCGAGCTTGCCGACGTTGCCATCGGTTCCCGGCATCTCGTAGAAGCGACGGTCGGCGCCGCCCCCGCTGCCCCCGCCGGCAACCTGCTCGATCTCACGGGCCCGAATCGCGATGCAGCTCTGCGACAGCGGCAGCACCAGCTGACGCGTCGGGCGGTGAAAGCTCGCGGCCTGCCAGTTGTGCCCGCCAGCCGTGCTCGGGCAGCCGTCGATCCACTGGCCGATCTGATGATCGATGATGTCGTCGCGGTACCGCGGGCGGCCCGTTTCCGGATCGAAGCTGGCCCAGACGTTTTGATAGACCGTCTCGGCATGATCGATGTAACTGCCGGTTTCGCGGTCGAGCTTCCACAGGATGCCGTCCTTGCCGGCCGTGAACACGAGCTTGTCGTCGCCCGAATCGATGAGCACGCGCTCGAAGACCACGTCGAGATCGAGCGCCTCGCCCGGCGCATGCGCGAAGTGCCATTCGAGCTCACCGGTTCGTGCATCGAGTGCGACGGTCGAGCTCGTATAAAGCGCGACGTCCAGAGTTTCCATGCCGCGGCTGGCCGGCATCCAGGGCTTGGCCTGCGCCGTGCCCCAATAGGTCAGGCCGAGCTCCGGGTCGTAGCTGCCCGTGATCCAGGTTTCGCCGCCCGCGCGATAGAGATCGGGCAGGTCGCCCCAGGTATCACCGCCGGGCTCGGCGCTGACGGCAACCGTGTGGAAGCGCCAGAGCTGCTCACCGGTGTCGGCATCGTAGCCGCTGATGAAGCACTTCTGCTCCTGGTACCGCGAACAGCCGCCCATGCCCTGGATGACGACCCCGTCCGCGACGAGCGGACCGCTCGAGCTCGAGTTGCCGTCGGGCATCTCGACATTCCACGCCGTCTCGCCCGTCGCGGCATACAGCGCCACGAGCCGGCCGGCGCTCTGCACGTAGAGCTTGTCGTCGTACAACGACATGCCGCGCATGGCGACGTTCGACTCGAGCCGATGCTCCCAGATCAGGCTGCCGTCGGTCCCGTTGAGCGCCTGAATGATGCCGCCCGTGTTATTGAGGTAAACGGTGCCGCGATATGCGAGCGGTGCGGGCTGGTTCGTGCCGCCGTCGCGCATGGGCCAGATCCAGGCCAGCTGCAGCTGCCCGGCGTTCCCGGGCATGATCTCGGCGAGCGGGCTGTAACTCGAGGCGGCGTAGTCGTGCCGATGCATCGGCCAGTCGCCGGGCGCGGGATTCTGCAGCATCGCCGCGGTCACCGGCACGAAATCATGGACCGTGCCGGCCACAATCACGCCGGTCGGCTCATCGACCCCCTGCCCCGGCCCACCGGGACCACCCGGGCCTCCGGCTGCAAACGTGCCGATGGCCGTCGCCGAGCTGGCGGTCAGTTCCTGGCCATCCGGCGCAACGCCGTTGACCTGCAACATGTAGGCAACGACGTTGATATAGACGCTGTCCTCGAGACTGCCGGGGCCTTCGGGTGGCATGGTCGTCCGGAGTTGCTCGTAAAGCGCGTTGGAATTCCTGCCCTGCCAGCGACTCAGGAACTCAGGCCCCTGCAGCGACGCCGTCGGCAGGAGGTTCATGTTGTCGCCATGGCAAGCGCCGCAATTCGCAGCGTAAAGGTCACGCCCGGAGTTGGCCTGCTCGAATGTGTAAGCGCCGGCAACACCAGAACAAAATGTGGCGGCGCAAACAGCAGCACACGAAAGAAATCGTTTCCTGAGATTCATCGCAGCGGCTCCCCCCAGAGCGTTCTTATAGCTACCCGGCCCAGGCATTTTGCCCCAAAAGAGGATTCGAGTGGCGCTGCCGAGAAGCTGCACTGCAAGACCGGATCGCGCCTGCCCCCGGAGCGGAGTGGGTTGCGCTAACGCCAGGGATCGATATCGACGATATTCAGCCGCGGCCCGCCGCCGATCATCTTCCAGGTCGCGCCCGTCTCACCGCCCGTCACGACGATGTGGATGTCCTCGGGCTCGAAGATCCTGATCATCTCGTCGGGCTCGGCATTGAGTCGCGAGACATAGGGCTCGATGCCTGCAACACCGCGCGGATGATGCAAGGTCTGAATCCACTGGTTATCCCAGTATTCTCTGGCCGGCAACCGCGCATGCTCGACACACCAGTCGACGAGCTTCTGCCGCGAATCGAAACCGCGCTCGACAAACCCGCGGGCGACCAGCGGATCGAGCACGATGACGGGCCCGGTATACGGGTCGCAGGCCTGCAATGAACGCGTGAACTTTTCTTCCCAGGTGTCGCGCGGGCCGCCGCCGAAGATCGTGTACCAGCCGCCCAGCAGCAAGGTGACGGTGCTCTGCTCGGCCTTGCGTCCGCGATAAAC
>DATCZB010000172.1:0-6891 GCA_036526155.1 Gammaproteobacteria bacterium | reverse complement strand
ACTACGACCTACCATGCGTTCAAACGCGAAGGCGAGACGGTCAGCCGGGTCGAGGTCGAGGTCGGCATCTCCGATGACAATTATCAGGAGATCACGAGCGGGCTTAACGCCGGCGACGAGATCGCCGTCGGGCCGGACCGCGTGCTGCGCAATCTCGAGGATGGCGACCGGATCGAGATCGAGGAATCCGACACCTGACGATGTCTGTCATCGAGCTCAAAAAGATCAGCCGGCACTATCAGATGGGCGGGGAGTTGATCCGGGCACTGGACGAGATCGACCTGACCATCGAGCGCAATGAGTATGTCATGTTCATCGGCTCATCCGGCTCCGGCAAGTCGACCGTGATGAATATCGTCGGCTGCCTGGATACGCCGACATCCGGGACTTACCTGCTGAACGGACACAATGTCGAAGGCCTCGACGAGAACGAGCTTGCAGAGATTCGCAACCGCGAAATCGGCTTCATCTTTCAGACATTCAACTTGCTGCCGCGGGCGACGGCGCTCAGGAACGTCATGCAGCCCCTCATCTATCGCGGCCTCAAATACCCGGAGCGCAAGGCAGCCGCCGAGGAGGTTCTCGGGCAAGTCGGGCTCGCCGATCGCGGCAATCACTTGCCGAACGAGCTCTCCGGCGGGCAGCGTCAGCGCGTCGCTATCGCCCGGGCCCTCGTCACGCGACCTTCGATCCTGCTGGCCGACGAGCCGACCGGTAACCTGGATTCCAATACGACGACCGAAATACTGGCGTTGTTCGACGATTTGCATGCGGGCGGGCAGACCATCGTCGTCGTCACTCACGAGCCGGACGTCGCAGCCCACGGGACGCGGACGATTCGCCTCAAGGACGGCCGGATCGAGTCGGACTCGCCGAATGTGAGAAAAGTCGGTGTCCACTGAAGCCGCAAGCAGTCGCAAGGACGTGCGCGCTCCGCTCTGGTTCGCGTTCACCGAGGGCTCGCGCGCCGCATTCGGCTCGATTCGCGCCCATCGGTTCCGCAGCTTTCTGACGGCACTCGGCATCATCATCGGCGTCGCCGCGGTGATCGCGATGGTGTCGATCATCCAGGGACTGAGCGCGCTGATCGACGAGCGGTTTCAGGGGCTCGGCAGCAACAGCGTCACGGTTCGGCCTTTCACGACGCTCGAGTCGGCGCTGCAGGGTCGAAGCGCGCGTCTGACCGAGGAGGATTACGAGCTCATTCGCCTGCGCGTCGACGGCATCGAATCGATTACGCCAATCATGGGCGCGCAGAGCCGAATCAACTATCAGGCCCTGTCTACCCAGGCCCAGGTCATCGGCACGACCCACAGTTATCAGCAGGTCGGGCAGGCCTTCGTCACCAGCGGCCGCTTCCTGTCGGCCAGTGATCACGAGACGCGCCGCAACATCGCTGTCATCGGCATCGAGGTCCGGGATGACCTCTCCCTGCCCCAGGACCCGGTTGGCGAGTACATACAGATCAACAACGAGTGGGTGAAAATCGTCGGTCTACTCGAGGAAAAGGGGTCCTTCCTCGGTCAGGGCCAGGACAATCAGGTATTCGTGCCCTTCTCCACGATGGCTCGCATCAACGGCAATCGGTGGCGGCCGAATATTCAAGTCCAGCTGACGGTTGCCGATGTCACCGAGCTGGATACGGTCGTCGGCACAATCAGGCGGATCCTGCGCAATGCGCACGGGCTCGACGACGACGAGGAGGACGACTTCGGCTTTCAGACGGCCGAGCAGTTACAGGACACGATCGGCTCGATCCTGGATACGGTGACGATCGTCATGGGCGGCATCGTCAGCATCTCGCTGCTCGTCGGCGGCATCGGCATCATGAACATCATGCTGGTTTCGGTCACCGAGCGGACCCGCGAAATCGGCATCTGCAAGGCCATCGGCGCCAAGCGCCATCACATCCTGCTGCAGTTCATGCTCGAGGCCCTCGTGCTATGCCTGATTGGCGGCACTGTGGGGCTTGCTTTCGGCTACGGCATCGCCGCGCTGGCGACAGCGTTGATTCCGGGATTCCCGGGCGCCTACACGCCACTCTGGGCCGTTGCGCTGGCACTCGGGTTTTCCGGCGCCATCGGCGTCATCTTCGGAATCCTGCCCGCGGCGAAAGCCGCGAACCTCGACCCGATCAGCTCGCTGCGCTACGAGTGATCCGGGTCGTCCCGCCCATGTAGGGCCCGAGCACCTCGGGCACCTCGATCGAGCCGTCCGCCGTCTGATACGTCTCCATGACCGCGATCAGCGCCCGGCCGATCGCAACGCCGGAACCATTCAGCGTGTGCACGGGCTCGGGCTTGCCCGATTCCGGATTGCGCCAGCGGGCCTGCATTCGCCGCGCCTGAAACGCGTCGAAATTGCTGCACGAAGAGATCTCCCGGTAGCGGTTCTGCCCCGGCAACCAGACCTCCAGATCGTAGGTCTTCGCAGCAGAGAACCCCGTGTCGCCGGCGCACAGCGTGACGACGCGATAGGCCAGCCCGAGCCGCTCGAGCACTTCCTCGGCTTCGGACGTCAGCGTTTCCAGCGCGGCCCCGGAATCCTCAGGTCGCACGATCTGGACCAGCTCCACTTTCTCGAACTGGTGCTGGCGGAAAATTCCACGCGTGTCCTTGCCATAGGAGCCCGCCTCGGATCTGAAGCACGGCGTATGGGCCGTGAGCTTGAGCGGCAGTCTGTCGGGCTCGAGGATGGTCTCGCGCACGAGATTCGTCAGCGGCACCTCGGCCGTCGGTATCAGAAAGAGCTCCCCGTCGGCGCCTATCTGGAACAGGTCATCGGCAAACTTGGGCAACTGACCGGTGCCGAACAGCGAATCCCTATTCGCCAGGTACGGCACGTAGTTCTCCCGATACCCGTGCTCGGTCGTGTGCAGATCGAGCATGAACTGGATCAGCGCCCGGTGCAGCCGCGCGAGGTCGCCGCTCAGCACCGCGAAGCGGCTGCCGGCGATCTTTGCTGCACCGCCGAGGTCGAGCAGGCCCAGCCCCTCACCGATTTCCTGATGATCCCTGGGCTCGAAATCGAAAGCCCTGGCTTCGCCGGCTTTTCGCAGCTCGCGGTTCGAAGACTCATCGGCTCCGTCGGGCACGTCGTCGTAGAGCAGATTCGGCATGCTCTGCAGCATTTCGTCGAGGGCTGCGGCGATCTCGCCGAGACGCGCCTCAGCCTGCGCCAGCTGGCTGCCGAGCGCCTTGACCTCCTGCTGGAGCGGCTCGGTATCCTCACCGGCGCCCTTGGCCTTGCCGATCGCCCTGGATTTCTCGTTGCGAGCCTGGCGGCTCGCCTCGACCTCGACCTGCAGGGACTTGCGCTCGGCTTCGAGCGCCGCGAATCGATCGCGATCCAGAACATATCCGCGGCGCGCCAGATTAGCCGCAACCGCGCCGATGTCCTGACGCAAGAGCTTTATGTCCAACATGACCTTAACGCGAGAAAAACAGCTGCTCGACGCGCTGGCACCAACCCCCGATCAGGAGTCGAGCCAGCAGCAAGCCGACGAGTATACCGCCAGCATTGGCAGCAACGTCGCGCATGTCGAAGACCCGGCTCGACGAGAACCCCTGGGCGAAGTCCAGAGCGAGGCCCAGCGCCAGCAGCATCAGGGCAATCAGCGCATAGCGCTTGCGCGGATAGATCCCCGAGAACCAGAGCATGAGAACGAAATACGACGCGGCATGCAGCAACTTGTCTGACGGCGAAAAATTAACCAGCATCCGCCCCGGCAGCAGGCTGCCGAAAACCACGCCGGCGACCAGAACCCAGCCAAGCGACCACCAGACCCATGGAAAGCGAAGCTTGAGCACAGGCCCGCTCAGTCTGCCGCCCCGACGACGTCGACGCCGGCCGGAGGATCAAACTCGAAATCGCGACGGCGGAGACCCGAGTTGACGTCGACGTCGGCGAACTCGATGCGGGTACGCTGCGAGAGCCCGTCAACGAGCTCGAGCGCGTCGGGAATGCCGTCGCGAAACGCGATCTTCGCCGAGGCAAACTCGCTCTCGTCCTCGACCGGCAGCAACTCGATCCAACGCCGGGCATCGTCGGCGCGGAAATCGGAGACGACGTAAGCCTCGCTGACCGAGCCCTCACCGCTCAGAAGCATTGCCGGACTCGTCGCAAGATCCGACAGCGGCGCGACGGTCACCTGCTCGAGCTCGACGTCGTACATCCAGAGCGACTCACCATCGGCGATGACGACCAGCTCGTACGGGAGCTCGTAATACCAGGCGAACCGATTCGGCCTGAGCAGTTGAAAACGTCCGCTCGACGTTTCGACCAGGAAGTCATCGGCATCGAAAACGCTCTGCTCGAAGCGCGCCGTCAGATCGTTGACATCGGCGACGAACTGCTCGACAAACGCCTCGGGCGCGATCGGGCTATCGACTTCGGCCGCAGCCTGTGACCAGGCGAGAGCGAAAGGGAAAAGCCAGAACAAGAAAATGCAGACAGACTCAGGAATCGCTCGGCGGCGGCGGAGCGAGTACTTCACGAAACCCGTTTGTCTGCAGACTTCCAACGACCCCGGCCTCCTCCATGGTTTCGACCATACGCGCGGCCCGGTTGTAACCGATCTTGAGCCGCCGCTGAATTCCGGAGATCGAAGCCTTGCGGGTCTCGGTCACGATCCGGACCGCCTGATCGTAAAGCGCATCCTGCTCGCCGTCCAATTCGCCCTGCGCTTCGTGCTTGAGCCCGGGGATTTCCGCCGACGGGCCGTCGAGCACTTCGTCGACGAAAGACGGTTCGCCGCTGGCTCGGAGCGCCTTCACGACCGAGTGCACCTCCTGGTCAGACACGAATGCCCCGTGCACGCGAGTCGGCATCGAGGTCCCTGCGGGCAGGTAAAGCATGTCGCCATGACCAAGCAGATGCTCGGCACCGATCTGGTCGAGGATCGTCCTCGAATCGACTTTTGCCGAAACCTGAAATGCGATTCGACATGGAATGTTGGCCTTGATCAGCCCGGTGATTACATCAACGGACGGGCGCTGCGTGGCAATCAGCATGTGGATACCCGACGCCCTGGCCTTCTGGGCGAGCCGCGCGATCAACTCTTCGACCTTCTTGCCGACGATCATCATCATGTCGGCGAGCTCGTCGATGATCACGACGATGAAAGGCAGGGGCTTAAGCTCGCGCGCCTCGTCGTTCTCGTCAACGGGCGTGTAAGTCGGGTCGCGCAGCGGCTGTCCGCGTTCGATCGCCTCGTTCACCTTCTTGTTGTAACCGGCGATATTCCTGACGCCGAGCCCGGCCATCAGCGCATAACGGCGCTCCATTTCGGCGACGCACCAGCGCAGCGCATTCGCCGCCTGCTTCATGTCGGTTACGACCGGCGCGAGCAGATGCGGAATACCTTCGTATACGGATAGCTCGAGCATCTTCGGATCGATCATGATCAACCGCACTTGCTCGGGCGTCGACTTGTAGAGCAGGCTGAGCACCATCGCATTGATTGCGACCGACTTGCCGGACCCGGTCGTGCCGGCAATCAGGAGATGCGGCATCCGATTGAGATCGGCGACGACGGGATTGCCCGCAATATCCTTGCCGAGCGCGAGCGTCAGCGGCGAGCTCAGGTTCTCGTAGGCTTCCGACTTGATGATCTCGCCGAGCGCAACGAGCTCGCGAACCTCGTTCGGGATCTCGAGGCCAACGTACGGCTTGCCCGGAATGACCTCGACCACACGCACGCTTATCGTGGACAACGATCGAGCGAGGTCCTTGGCCAGGTTGCTGATCTGGCTGACCTTGACGCCGGCCGCAGGCTTGAGCTCGAATCGCGTGACGACCGGCCCGGGATGTACCGCGACGACCTCGGCCTCGATGCCGAAATCGCCGAGCTTGAGCTCGACCAGACGCGACATCGCCTCGAGCGCGTCATCGGAGTAGCCGCCCTCGCGAGCCGGAGGGTCATCGAGCAGCGCGAGCGCCGGCAGCTGCGAGGACGGAGGCGCTTCGAACAAAGCCACTTGCCGCTCACGCTCGGTTCGAACCCCGACCTCGATCTTGTCGAGCGTCGGCTCGATGCGCGGCGCGGCTCGCTGCTTCGCTTTCGACCGGCTCGCGACAACGAGCTCCTGGCGATGCTGCTTGGCACGACGCCCGGCGAGCCAGTCGCGAGACCGGTTGATAGCGCCGCTGGCGACGGCAATTCCGGTCAGGACCGACCGGCCAATGCGATCCATGACCGCGAGCCACGACACTCCCGTTGCGAGCGACACCGAGCCTAGCCAGAGCACGAGCAGCAGCAGGGTCGCGCCGAGCGTGCCTAGCAGCGCCTGAAGGTTGTAGGCGATACCCTGCCCGAGGAGACCACCCGCCGTTTCACGCAGCTCGGGCGCGGCAAAATGCAGTGTGGCCAGTCCCGAACTCGTCGCGATCGCGAGCGCGAAGCCGGCCCCTCGCTGCAGGTTGAGCTGCCGGTCTTCCGATGCTGGCTCGGACCGAAACAGCAGGAGACCGCCAATCAGCACGAGCACCGGAAACAGGTACGCGGACCGACCGAAGATCAGGAAGCCCAGGTCGGCGAACCAGGCGCCCGCAGGGCCCATGCGATTGGTGACCGTGAGATTGTCGCCGGACAGACTGTAGGCCGGATCGGTCGGGCTGTAGCTCACGAGCGCGAGCAACATGATCACGCTCAAGCCCGCGAGCAGCCAGAAGGCGGCTTCACGAAGGCCCCTGAACCCGGGAAAGTACAGGGGCTGGCGGATCGCTGGTGTCTTGGCTGGGGTCAAGTTATACAAGAATAATTTAACCTAATCTGCTGATTATACTGAAAACTTCTACCGGGCCAAGCGGTTCGTAAACTATCAGGCAGGAAAACACACGGGACTTGGCTTAATCTCACGCCATGAGCAATACCCCCACCATTACGGCCCG
>DATCZB010000171.1:0-2205 GCA_036526155.1 Gammaproteobacteria bacterium | reverse complement strand
CGCTGCGAAATTTGTCACCATCGATTCTGCGCGCGGATCGGCAAGCATGCGTTCGATCTGGTCCTCGAGCACGCCGGGCTCGCTGAGTCGCCCGGCGATTGCGAGCTCGAGCAGCTCATCGTCAGGGATGCTGCTCCAGAGGAAGAATGACATTCGCGACGCGAGCTCGACGTCCGATATGCGAGCGACGCCGGACGCCTCATCGGGGGCATGCTCTATGCGATACAGAAACTGTGGACTGACGAGCAAACGCTCGAGCGCGAACTGGATACCAGCCTCGAAGCCGCCTTCGGCCGATCCTTCGGTGTAGAAGGGCAAGAGCTCGTCGACATCGGCCGCGTCAACTGCGCGCCGATAGGCGCGTTGTGCGAGGCCGGCAAGTATCTCGCGTGCGCAGGGCAGCTCTTCGGCCCCCGATTGCGGCGTGCAGACGAAGATCCGTTCCCGGCTCGGCGTCTCACCCGGGCCGATGGCGTCGTACGGCCCGCTGATGGTCGCCATGGCAATGGCAGGATCGCTGCCGCGGCCGCGCATGCGGGATCGACGCAGCTCCTCATCGAACGCCTCGGAGCGCTGCACGAATGTGATTCCGAGCAGATGCGGCCCGGCGCTGATCGGCACGCGAAACTCGACGGCGTTGTCCGTGGCGGAAGAAGGAGCGGATTCCTCCGGGGGGGCTCCGACAGTGACGAGCCCGACACGCGCATTGTCGACGAGCAGCTCAATCTCGTGGGCCTCGCGAGCACGTCGCGCCAATTCGATGCGGACCACATACTCGGCGTCGAGCGGCAGGTAGGTTTCGACGGCCAGGCCGCCACGCGTGCCGATCGGCAGGGCGTCGACACGTTCCGTCTGCGGCAGTTGCTCGGACAGCATGTGAATGTTGACCATTTCCGGCGCGCGCATGTCGCCAACCGCCAGACGGGCGATCTTTTGCGCCGCCGCGATATAGCGTTCCATGACCGGGGGCGAAACGAACAATAGATCCGCGATGTTGTCGAAGCCGCTGCTTGCGTTATCGGCGGGTAGCAGCAGCTCGAAATCGAGCTCGCTCGGCATGTGCTCGATCGCGAGCAGATCGCGGATCGAATTGGCGTACTCGGTCCGCGTCAGCCGCCGGAAGAGCGGCAGCTCGCCTGGATTCGGCGCCGCCAGTGCCTCCTGGTCGAGCTCAGCCTCGAGAAAATGGCGGGCAGCGAGATAGGCCTCGGGCTCCGGACGGGCGTTTTCGGGCGGTGGCATCGACCGGTCAGCCAGCTTGTGCACCACGCGTTCCCAGGTCTCGGCATCGGACCCGGGCTCCGCCAGCGCCGCCGGGCTGAGCACAAGCTCCCCGGCAAGGTCCACGGGATTGTGGCAATCGACACAGTAAGTCTCGAGCAGCCCGGCCGTCGACTCGACCGAAGCCTGGCTGCCCGCACCGCAACCGGAGAGCGCCAGGATGCCCGGTATCAATGCGATAACGATTCGCCGCATCGTGATCTGACGGCCGACTGGGCCCGAATGGGCGTGTCCGTGTTGCACGTGTTCCCCCTTGCGCTGTGCCTCATTGTATATTGAGCCGGACCGGGGGCCAGAGAGATCGGGCATGGCTAGAAACTTCGTCAGACCCTGCATCATCCTGGGGGTGCTCGCAGTTGCCGTTGCAGCCGGCGGGGCGGTGGCGCAGGAGCGTCCGCTGATCGCCGCTGCGCAATATGGCGACATCGACAGCGTTACGGCGTTGATCAGTCAGGGCAACGACGTCAACGAGCGCCTTGCGGACGGCAGCACGGCATTGCATTTCGCCGCGCAGCAGGGAAATGCCGTTGTGGCAGAAGCCTTGATCGCCGGCGGCGCCGATGTTGACGCAACGACACGCTACGGTGTCACTCCGCTCGCGCTTGCCGCAGGCAACGGCGATGCTGCAGTTGCCCGGTTGCTGCTCGAGAATGGTGCCGACGTCGATCTGCCTTCCAGGGAGAACCAGACGCCGCTCATGGGCGCGGCATTGAACGGTCGCCCTGAGGCCGTCGGGTTGCTGCTCGAGCATGGCGCCGACGTCGACGCGGCCGATGCCTGGCGTGGGCAGACGGCTTTGATGTGGGCGGCCGCCGAGGGCAACACGAGGGCTCTGCGGCTGCTACTCGATGCCGGCGCGGACATCGCTGCCGCTTCGCAATCCGGATTCACCGCCCTCCTGATCGCGGCACGCAACGCCCATGT
>DATCZB010000170.1:0-4244 GCA_036526155.1 Gammaproteobacteria bacterium | reverse complement strand
CCGCATGCCGGGGTGCCCCTAGATTTGAGCCTTGAGAGGCTGGACTCGCATCCCCTCGACGACGGTCTGCAACATCGAAACACTTACGAGCTCTCCGGCGTCGAGGCCACCGGTTATGAAGACCTCGTCTCCGTAAACCCGTAACACTTCGATGGGACGCAGGCTGACTCGATTCTCGGTGTCGACCACGAGGACAAAGTTACCTTCGCGCAGGGCCGCCCTCGGCAGCACGACGACATCGTCGAGTTCGAGACCGTCGATCTCGGCCTGCACGAAGAGGCCAACGGGTGGTGCCATCATCTCCTCGCCGTGATGATCGTCACCCCGGATTCTCGCGATCGCGTAGACCATTCGCGTGCCGGGGTCGATCTCGGCTTCGGTGCGTACCAGACTTCCCTTCCAGGCCTGCTCTGTGCCGGCGAAATTTGCGGATAGTCTGACCGTTGGCGACGCCTCGGGCGCGAACTCGCCGCGCTGACTCAGCGGAATGTTGAGATAGGCGAGCTCCTGGTCGGCGATCGGCAGCCGGACTTCGAGGTAGTCGGTGGCATAGATGGTCGCAATCGCGGAGCCACGGTTAACGAATTGCCCGACGTCGACCTGCTCGTTGCGGACCAACCCGGAAAACGGCGCCGTGAGCTCGGTCCGGGCCAGTTCTCGGCGCGCGATGTCGAGGACGAGCTGCGCGTCGCGGAGTGAGGCTTCGGCGACTCGCGCCGACCGATCGGCAGTTTCGCTGTCGGCCTGACTGATCAACGAGCGGCCGAAAAGGTCCGCGGCCCGTTCGACCTCGAACTGCGCCAGCTCGTGATCGGCCTGGGCTCGCGAAAGCGTGGCCTCGGCGCGCTCGACAGCGGACTGATAGTCGCGCTGGTCGATGCGCAGCAACACTTCACCGATCTCGAAGTACCCGCCCGATATCAGGTTGGGCGAGATCCAGACAACGTTGCCGGATACTTCGGGAACCAGTTCGCTTTCCGTTCGGGGCGACACCGTGCCCTGAGCATGGACGCTGAGCCGGACCGGTCCTGGCTCGACTTCGACTACGCGTACCGTCAATGGCGGTGATTCCGGCTGCCGCGGCTCGAACTCGCGCTGGTTGGCGACGAAGACAACCGCGATAGCGACTGCGGCGAGCAACATACCAAGCGGAACAATGACTTTCTTCATAATTCGGCTCCCATCACTTGTCGGTGCCTTCCAGGCGCAAACTTGCGCGCAGTCCGTTACGAAACAGCCGGTTCATTGCTTGCATGGCGACCCCCAGTTGTTTTGAATTTCGTTCGGAGATGGCCTTTCGGATTCGCTGAATCGTCGGGGCGAGCTCCTCGGTGTCAACATGAGACATCGGGTTGCGGGGCGCCATGCGCTGCAGAAACGACGTTCTGAGCCCGTTGACCATCAGCCGCAGCACAAGATGGTCGGCAACAGTCACATAAAAATTCGCAAGCTGGTGCAGCGCCTCGAATTGCCTCACCGGGTCTTCGGGGTGGGCGAGGATGCCGTCGATAATCTTCTCGGCGGATTCGATTTCCTCCGCCGTCGCCTTTTCGATCGCCGCTTCGGCCGCCTCGCGCATCAGCACGCCCATCATGTGCATGAGTTCGTCCACGAGCTTGGCATCGGGGACATCATTCAGGTCGAGCAGGGGGCCGAGAACGTCCAGCGTGCATTCCTCGATCGGGGCGACGCGGGCCCCGCCCGGAAGAATCGAGGCGATTCCCAGCTGCTGCAGCTGCTTGAGCGCCTCTCGAACCGCGCCGCGGCTGACGCCGAAGCGTTCGCACAGGTCGCGCTCTGACGGCAGGCGTTCCCCGGCGCGGTACTGACCCGAAAGAATCTCGTCGCGCAGGATCGTTGCAACGGTTGCAGTCCGGGTGATCTGAGGTTCAATTGCGCGCATAGGCCGTATCCTGGTCTGACCAATATGGTCCTACCAATTTGGTCTGACCGGAAGTCTATGGAACGGGTTCGAAAGGCGCAAGGGCTCAGTCGTCTTTATCATTGACAGGGTGAACATTATTGGCCCGGTGAACGAGAAGCGTCTGACGGTTCGAATTGGCGGTGTGCCCGAGCACTTCAACCTGCCCTGGCATCTGGCCATTGAGGGGGGAGAACTGCACGAGGCCGGTCTTCGTGTCGACTGGACCGATTACACGACGGGCACGGGCGCGATGCTGGCCGATCTTGCCGCCGGGAAGCTCGATGTCTCGATCCTGCTGACCGAGGGTGCGGCGCTGGGTCTGGCTCGTGACTTGCCGATCGAGGCATTGAGCCTGTACACGACGAGCCCGCTGATCTGGGGTGTGCACGTCGCGCCGGCGTCGGGCTTCCAATCCCTCGACGATCTTCGCGGGGCCCGTTTCGGCATCAGCCGCTACGGCTCGGGATCACACCTGATGAGCCTGGCCATGGCGATCGAGCGTGGCTGGGACGTGGCGACACTCAAGTTCGAGATTGTCGACGACATGCCAGGGGCAATCGATGCGCTCGCTGCCGGTCGCGCGGATGTCTTTCTCTGGGAGCATTTCACGACCGAGCCCGCGGTCGAGGCCGGGAAGTTTCGTCGCATCGGAGATTTCGTCGCGCCGTGGCCAGCGTGGGTCGTCTGTGGCAATTCCGCGTTTCTGGCATTGCAGAGAGAGGCCGTCACGGCTCTGATCGGGATTGTGGCGCGGCGGGCGCAGACGCTGGCCGCGGCCAGTGATGCCGCCACGTTGATTGCCGAGCGCTGCGGGCTGCGCGTCGAGGCCGTCACCGAATGGCTCGGGAAGACGCGCTGGGTCGATGGGCCGACGCCTCCCGATGCCGCGCTCGCTGCGGCAAGGCAGATGCTGGGTCAGGCCGGCGCAATCTAGGCTTGGCCGGCGCCAGCCGCGCCATTGCGGCGCTGGCCGGCCGCCACGACGCTCCGGCTATTTGCGAAACAGCATCGAAACGAGAAAGAAAACCGTCCGCAGCCGCAACAGCTTCAGGCCCTGGCGCGCTTCGGTCGGCGTCAATCGCGCGGTCATCGGCATCGTGCCGAACACCTTGCCTTTGATCAGCAAGTCGGAGCCGTCGCGCTCGATGGCGCTCACCTGCATGAGCTCCGACATATCGGCCGAATACAGCGTCATCATCAGCCTGCACCGATCCCGTCGAAGTCGATGCCGAGATCCTCGCAGGCGCGCTGTGCCGCCGCGCGCCCGGCACCGAACACGCCCCCGCCAGGATGCTGGAACGGGCCGACGAGGTAGAGCCGGTCACATCCGGGCACGACGTTCTGGCCGAGGTCCGGCGTGGGGCGATGTGCGCCGTACTGGTAGGTCGTGGCGGCGATGCCGTGCAAGTCGCCGCGACGAAAACTCGATGACGTGCGCTCCATGTCGAGCGGGCTGTCGCAGTGGTAGGCGATGATGTTGTCGTGCCCCGCGTTGACAATGAACTTGTCCATGTGCTCGATCATGCGCTCGGCGTAAGCCTGCTTGGTGTCGTCCCAGCTCTGCCCGTCCGCACGCTCGTACGGCACGTAGTCCCAGACATGCATCGTCGCCTTGCCTTCGGGAACGCGCGAGGGATCGAACATCGTCAGTGAGCCGAGGCCGACCAGCGGGTAGTCCGAGAGCCCGCCGTAGCGCAGATTGTCGAACGACTGGCGCATCGTGTTGTACTCGTTCGGCAGGAGCTCGATCATCGGGGCGCGAACGTGATCACCGGCCCGGAACTCGAGCGGGCTGTCCAGTGCGGCCAGCACCGTGATGCAGGCCGTTTCGGAAATCTGGGTTCGGTCCGCATCCCCGACGACCGTCGATTCGAGACCATCGACCATCTCGCCGAGGTCGTGCGGATGGATCGCCCCGATGACCGCGTCGCTGGCCTTGATCTCGGTGCCGTCGCGGGTCGCGACACCAGTTGCGCGTCCGTTTTCGACCAGCACGCGCTCGACGTCGGTGCTGCCGCGAACCTCGCCGCCATTGGATTCGATGCTCGCGATCAGGGCGTTGGTCAGGCTGCCCGAGCCGCCAATCGGCACGCCGATGCCGTAGGCCTCGAGGAAGCCGACAAAAACAAAAATGCCCATGCCGGTCGACTTCTCATCGGGCGACACGAGGTTTTCTCCGGCAATGCGCCCGAAGTGCATTCGGACGCGCTCGCTTTCGAAGATCTCGCAGAGCAGATCGTGCGTGCTCATCTGCATGTAACGCCAGAGCTCGCGACCCTCGCGGCTCTGGTCCATCATGGCGTAGCCGGCTCCCAGCGGC
>DATCZB010000169.1:0-6742 GCA_036526155.1 Gammaproteobacteria bacterium | reverse complement strand
CCGACATCGTGCTCGCCGAGGATCTGTTCACGGCCATACCGGCCATGGTCGAGCAACTCGAGGCGCGGCGCAGCGACTGAGCTCGACGGATCTGCGCGCCAGCTGCCCGCCTCGACCGCCGCCACCGCGGCACGGGCAAAGGCTTGTTACTCGGCGAGCGATCCATATGATAGGCGCTCCGTTCAACGACAATGCCAGGGCCGAATGTCCCCGATCATCTCGATCAATGACCTGACCAAGACCTATGCGACCGGCTATGAGGCGCTCAAGTCGGTCAATCTCGAAATCGACCGCGGTGAGATCTTTGCCTTGCTAGGCCCGAACGGCGCCGGCAAGACCACGCTGATCAACATTATCTGCGGCATCGTCAACCCGACCGGCGGTGAGGTTGTCGTCGACGGCTACGACATCCAGCGAGAACCGCGCGCGGCGCGCGCGCTCATCGGGCTGGTGCCCCAGGAGCTGACGACGGATTCGTTCGAGACGGTCTGGGCGACGACGAGCTTCAGTCGCGGCCTGTTCGGGAAGGGCAGGAACGACGCGCATATCGAGAAGACGCTGCGCGACCTCAGTTTGTTCGACAAGAAAGACGACAAGATCATGACGCTGTCGGGCGGCATGAAGCGGCGGGTCCTGATCGCCAAGGCCCTGTCCCACGAACCGAGCGTGCTGTTCCTCGACGAGCCGACCGCCGGCGTCGACGTCGAGCTGCGGCAGGACATGTGGAACCTCGTCCGCAGCCTCAAGGACTCCGGCGTCACGATAATTCTGACCACGCACTACATCGAAGAGGCCGAGGAGATGGCCGACCGCGTCGGCGTGATCAGCAAGGGCGAGATCGTCCTCGTCGAACACAAGCAGCACCTGATGCAGAAACTCGGCAAGAAGCAGATGACGATTCTGCTCAACGAGCCGATCTCGGAAATCCCCGGGGCGCTCGCTGCTTACAATCTGGAGATCGCGAGCGAAGGCCAGGAAGTGATCTACACCTACGACACGCAGGCCGAGCGCACGGGTATCACCTCGCTGCTCCGCGAGCTCAACAGCAACGGCATCATGTTCCACGATTTGCATACGACCCAGAGCTCGCTCGAGGACATCTTTGTGGGCCTGGTATCGGACAGCGCATGAACTGGTACGCGATCAAAGCCATTTATCTGTACGAGATGGCGCGAACCTGGCGCACGATCGGTCAGAGCATCATCTCGCCCGTGCTGTCGACGAGCCTCTACTTCGTCGTCTTTGGCGCGGCGATCGGCTCGCGTATCGATTCGATCGAGGGAATCAGTTACGGCGCTTTCCTCGTGCCCGGCCTGATCATGCTGTCGCTGCTGACGCAGGCGCTGTCGAACGCGTCTTTCGGCATCTATTTTCCGCGCTTCGTCGGCACGATCTACGAGGTGCTGTCGGCGCCGATCTCGCACGTCGAGATTGTGCTGGGCTACGTCGGCGCGGCCGCAACCAAGGCCATCATGCTCGGGCTCATCATCATGGCGACGGCGAAACTGTTCGTTTCGTACGAGATCGCCCATCCGCTCATGATGCTGTTCTTCCTGTTCCTGACGGGGATCGCATTCGCCATGCTCGGATTCATCATCGGAATCTGGGCCGACAGCTTCGAGCAGCTGCAGATCGTCCCGCTCCTGATCGTTACGCCGCTGGCCTTTCTCGGAGGCAGCTTTTACTCTATTTCGATGCTTCCGCCGTTTTGGCAAACGATTACGCTGTTCAATCCCGTGGTCTATCTCATCAGCGGTTTCCGCTGGAGCTTCTATGAGAATGCGGACGTCAGCATCACCGTCAGCATCCTGATGACCTGCGTCTTTCTCGGGATTTGCCTGGCAATCATCGCCTGGATCTTTAAAACCGGTTACCGGCTGCGCAGCTGATGAAAAGAACGGCTGCAGCCCTCGCCAGCACCCTGGCCCTGACACTCGGGCCTGCAGCAGCCCAGGAAATCGCGCTCTCGTACACGGCGGCGCAGGCCGAAGCAGGCGCGGCGCTCTATGCCACAGGCTGCTCCAACTGCCACGGCGCCAATCTCGATGACGGGGCGCTCGGCAATCCGCTCAAGGGCCCGACGTTCATGCAGGTGTATGGCGGAGCGAGCGTCGCCGAGCTGTACGAAGTCACGCAGACGACGATGCCGCAGGTCAGCCCCGGGTCGCTCTCGCCCGAGCAATACGCGAGTCTGGTCGCCTTCATGCTGCAAGAGAACAGCATCGTGCCCGGCGACTCGCCGTTGCCGTCCGACTATGCGAGCCTCGAGCAGATGCAGGTCCCGGCCGGCGGCTTCAGCTTCATGGCGTTCTCGCCTTACACGGCCAAGCCGGATGTCGACTTGCCGCGCTCGCTCGACGACTTCACGCCGGTCTCCGACGACTCGATCATCGACCCGCCGGCCGGCGACTGGCTGACCTGGCGCCGCAGCTACGATGCCCACGGCTTCAGCCCCTTGAGTGAGATCAACACGCGCAACGTCGACGACCTCCGGCTCGTCTGGAGCTGGACCATGCCCGCGGGCTCGAACGAGAGCGTGCCGCTCGTCCGCAACGGCACGATGTTCGTCTACGGCTATGGCGACACCGTGCAGGCGCTCGACGCCGCGACCGGCGACCTGCTCTGGGAGTACCGCCACCAGCTCGAGTCGGGCGCTTCGCCATTCCACAAGCGCGCGCTCGCGCTGCATGGCGAGCGCGTTTTCATTGGCACCTCCGACACCCACGTCGTCGCGCTCGATGCGCAAACCGGCGAGCCGGCCTGGGATACGCGCATTGCCGACTTCTCCGAGCGCGAGACGATCAACGGCGGTCCGATCGTTGCCGAAGGCGTGGTCATGATCGGCACGACGGCGACCGGGGTCACCGCCAAGCGAGGCGGGCCGCAGATCGTCGGTCTCGACGCGGCCACGGGCGAGGTGCGCTGGCGCATCAACACGATTCCGCGACCCGGCGAGCCGGGCGGCGACAGCTGGAACGGCGTGCCCTGGGAAGAGCGAACCGGCGCGTCGATCTGGACCGCCGGGAGCTACGATCCGGGCACGGGTCTCGCCTATTTCGGCACGGGCAATACCTACGACACGGGCCCCCTGCTGGTGCCGGACGACGACCCGACCACCACGAACGACGCGCTCTACACGAACTCGACGCTCGCGATCGACCCGGCAACGGGCGAGCTGGCCTGGGCGTTTCAGCATTTTCCGAACGACCAGTGGGATCTCGACTGGGCCTTCGAGCGCCAGCTCATCGATCTGACGCTCGACGGCAGGCAGCGGCGGGTCTCGCTGACGTCGGGCAAGATCGGGATCTACGAAGGGGTCGACGCCGAGACCGGGGAATTTCTGTTCGCGATCGATCTCGGCCTGCAGAACATCGTCTCCGAGATCGACACCCGCACCGGCGAGAAGACGATCAATCGCGAAACACTGCCCGGCGAAGGCGGCATTCAGCTCGTTTGCCCGCACGGCGCCGGCGCCAAGAATTTCCTGCCGGCCTCGTTCGATCAGGCAGACAACATCCTCTACATCCCGCTCAATGAAGCCTGCATGGACGTCTTTCCGGTGCCGGGCGGCGGCCGCGGCGCGCTGTCGTCGGGCGTGAACTGGGGCATTCGACCGCGTCCCGGCAGCGACGGTAATTTCGGCCGGTTGCAGGCCATCGATCTCGACACCGGGGAAAACGTCTGGGTGGTGCGGCAGCGCGCGCCGCAGACGTCGGGCGTGCTCGCCACGGCCGGCGACCTCGTCTTTGCCGCGGCGCTCGATCGCTACCTGCGAGCATACGATGCGCGCGACGGCCGCAAGCTCTGGGAAAGCCGGCTGAATGACGTCTCGAGTTCGAGCCCGATCAGCTACAGCGTCGACGGGCGGCAGTTCGTCGCCGTGCCTGTCGGTCAAGGCGGCTTTCATGCCGGAAGCTTCGTCCCGCTCGTGCCGGAGCTGGTGAGCCCGCCGAATCGCGGCGCCGCCGTCTTCGTCTTCGCCCTGCCCGAGTAAGGGCCTCCTAGCCGCTGACCTCCGCCAACACCTGGGCGATGGCTTTGGTGCCCTGGGCCGGCGCCATGAGATGCGCCCCGGCCGGGCCCGGCATATCGCGCAAGCCTTCGATGAGCTCGACGCAAATCGCCCGCCCCTCGGCGGCCTGATCCTCTGCGCTCTCGAGCCGTTCGATCGTCGCTTCGGGCACGTGCACGCCGAACAGATTATCGTTCATCCAGCGCGCCGATTTTGCCGAGCGGATCGGGCCAACGCCGATGATGATGCCCACCTTATCGGTAATGCCTTCCTCGCCCAGGCGCTCGAAATACTGACGCGCCACGTCGAGATCGAAGCAAAACTGGGTCTGCAGGAAGTTTGCGCCGCCTTCGATCTTGCGTCTCAGTGGCTCCGGCGACCATTTGTCGTCCGGCACGCGAGGAATGTCGGCGCCACCGATAAAGAACTTTGGCGGCGATTCGATCGCCCGTCCCGACGGCAGGACTCCGTCATCGCGCATGTCACGTGCGAGTTTCATCAGATCCGCCGTCTCGAAATCGAACACGGGCTTGGCCTCGGGCTGGTCGCCGCCCTTCGGGTCGTCGCCACGCAGCAGTAACAGGTTCTCGATCCCCTGGGCTGCCGCGCCAATCAGATCGCCGGCGAGCGCAATTCGATTGCGGTCGCGGCAGGTCACCTGCAGTATCGGCTCGTGTCCGTTGGCGGCGAGCAATGCGGCGGCCGCGAAGCTGCTCATCGTGGTGCGGCCGGCCGCCGCATCCGTGACGTTCATCGCATCGACGCCGGCGTCGGCGAGCATCTGCGCCTCGGCCAGCAGCGCGTCGGGCGACGCCGCCAGTGGCGGAACGATCTCCGCCGTTATCACAAACTCCCCTTTCTGAATGCGCTGCTGCAGTCGGCTCATGGCTATGGTTTGTCCCGCTGTTCAAAGGCCCGGGAGTATAGACGAAGTCAGCTTGCGGTCCTGTGCACGGGCTCCGCTTGGCCCGAGCCGTTCCGCTATACTCACCGCAACGACAATTTGGACTGGGGGGATTTCCGATGAATATCAGAGGCTTGAGCCTGGCATTCATGCTTGGTGCCGGCATCGTCGCCGGCCTCGGAGCAGCCGTCGCGCAACCGCCGCTGCCGCGCTTCATGATCCAGAGCAATGCGTTCGAGGATGGCGGCGTCGTGCCTGAGAGGTTTGCGTTTCGCGGTGATAACGTGCAGCCCGACTTCGCTTTCTCCGGCCTGCCCGAAAACGCCGCCAGCGTCGCAATCATCTTTCATGACCTCGACGTCGCACTCAACGGCAGCACTGACGACGTGCTGCACTGGCTCGCCTGGAACATCCCTGCCGCGGCAGGCGGCATCCCGGAAGGCAACCTGCCCGAAGGCTCGGTTTCCGGCACCAACCTCATGGGGCAGACGAGTTACTTCGGCCCGGGCGCGCCTGCCGGGGAGCGCTACCATCACTACGTGTTCGAGTTCTATGCGCTCAGTGAGAATCTCGAGCTCGATTCGAGCGCCGGTCGCGCGGAATTGCTCGAAGCCATGAACGGCAAGGTCGTCGCCAAGGCGGCCTACGTCGGACGCTACCGCGGGTCGGAGTGAGCCCGACCGGAGTCACATGAGTCGATTCTCGAGTCAGCGCTCGAGAATCGACTCGTACACCTTGACGTAAGCTCTGGCCATGTCGGGCGGTGTGTGACCGATAGCCATCTGCCGCCCCTGCTCGCCCATCCGCTCCCTGAGGGCCGGGTCCGACTTCAGACGCAGGATCCGGTCGGCCAGCTGGTCCGGCCGTTCGACCTCGATCAGAAATCCGTTTTGCCCCTCGAGAACGATGCGCGGGACGCCGCCTACCGGCGTCACGACGAGCGGCAGCGAGAACTCCATCGCGTCGAACAGGATGCTGCCGATGCCCTCTCGCCGCGACGGCAGGATGAAAACATCGAATGCGCCGAGGTAATCACCGACATTGTCGACGAAACCCGTAAAGGTCAGATTGTCGAGGCCTGCGCCCAGCCTGCGCAGCATCTCTTCGTCCTCGCCGCCGCCGACCAGCATGAAGTGCAGATCCGGATGCGATTGCGCCAGCGACCGCGCCGCCTCGATGATCGTCTCCTGCGCCTTCTGGTCGTTGTCGAGCGCACCGACGTGACCGACGAGAAATCGGTTGCCCGTGGCTTCTCTGATGGCCCTGACCTGATCCGGGTTGGCCTGGAGGCCGCTGCTCGAGCTCAGGATGACGCCGAGATCGACTGCCGGATCGAAGGCGCGAACGACGTCGGCCACCTGCGGTGCCACCGCGACAACCTTGGCCGCTCCGCAATAGGCCAGATGCGCAAAACGGTGCTCCCCGATCAGATTGTTGACGCGCCGTGTCGCGACATACGGCGTGCGGGAGAGCAGGCGCTGCAGATAGGCGGCGTAGATGCTGCGGCCTTCGTGCACATGGACGAGGTCTGCTCCACGTGTGGCCATGACGACACCCGGCAAATGCCCGGACACCTCGCGAACGGTGAATCCCCTATCTTTCATACGCCTGGCGAGCATCGACCCTTGCCGCGCGACGAGCCGCTGCTCGATGCCAAGCCGGTCGAGCTCGGTCATCAGGAGCTCGGTCTGGCGTTCACCGCCGCGGAAATTCCGGGCCACGTTGACTTGCGCAATCAGCATTGCGCTATTTTAAGGATTGCATCGGGTAAAAGCGCGAGCAGCCCGCATTGCGGACGCGCCGCAAGGTCAATACAGTGCGGAACA
>DATCZB010000168.1:0-7629 GCA_036526155.1 Gammaproteobacteria bacterium | reverse complement strand
CTGGGGTTCCGTCATCGTTGAGCTCATGTGGTTTCAATCGCTCGGGGCAGGCGCTCCCTGACAGCGAGGCGCGCCGCCTCGCGCAGGCTCTCGAGGCCGATGCGTTGCAGAATAGTGTCGGCGAAGGCCGCCGTCAGAATGCCGCGGGCAGTCGGCGCATCGATGCCGCGGGCACGCAGATAGAAAAGATGATCGTCGCTCAACTCGCCGACGGTCGCGCCGTGACTGCAGACGACCTGGTCGGCGTAGATTTCGAGCTCGGGCTTCGCGTCGACTTCGGCCCGAGGCGACAGCAGCAGGCTGTCACTGCGCTGACGCGCCTCGATGTGCTGCGCGTCCGGCTGAACGGTCACTTTGCCGTTGAACACAGCGCGGCTCGAGTCGTCGAGGATCGCGCGCTGATTCTGCAGGCTCATCGTCCGCGGTGCGCGGTGATCGACGGCAATGCGAGTATCCGAGTGCTGACTGTCTCGCGTCAGCGTCAGGCTGAAGACGTCGGCTTCGGCGTCCTCGCCGTCGAGGGCGATCTCGAACTCGTTTCGGACCAGTGCGCCGCCGAGCTCAACATTGCCGGCCGTGAGTTTTGCGCCTGCTGCAAGCCGCGCGCGATGGAGCGTGGTCTGCACTTGCTCGGGCTGATGCAGTTGCAGGCGATGCAGACTCAGGTTGCTCTCGCTGCCGAGCGTGATGTCGGTGACCAGATTGAGCCAGGCTTCACCGGCATCCGGGATGTCGATGAAACGCTGGATAACTTCGGCGCGCGCGCCGGCTTCGAGCTCGATCCTGAGTCGAAGTTGCGGAGCCAGTTGCCGTCCCGAGCCGATGAAGACTAGCTCGACGGGCCCGGAATCTGTGCCGCGGAAACGCAGGCAATGCTCGCCGGACGCGAAAGCGGTGTTCAGGGCCGCGAGGGCCGTGCCGTCGGAATCCTGTGTCAGCGTGCTGGCGGCAGATTCGAAGCCGACTTGCTCGGGTTGCGGTGGTGTCGACAGCGATTCGGCGAGGTGGCCGTCGACGAACACCAGTCGTGCGCCTTCGATCGCGAGGTCGTGCTCGCGGAGCACGACGCCCGCCGTCTCGAGGGCCGCGGCATCCGGGGGCGGCGCCGAGAAGCTGAAGCCTTTCTTGCGAAGCGAGGTCAGGTCCGTGTAGCGCCAGGTCTCGACGCGCCGGTCGGGCAGCCCGAGGGCCATAAAGCGCTCCAGCGCCGCGAGCCTGACGGCGCGGCTGGCGCCGGCTTCCGACCCCGGGTCGAGACTGTCGAGTTGTGCGCTGAGATCCATCAGGCCGGTCCTCACGATGCCTCGAGCGCAATCCAGTCGTAGCCGCGGGCATCGAGCTCCCGGGCAAGCGACTGGTCGCCGGACTTGACGATCCGGCCACCGGCGAGCACATGCACGAAGTCGGGCACAACGAGCTCCAGCAGGCGCTCGTAGTGCGTGACCAGAATCATGGATCGGTTCGCGCTGCGCAGGCTGTTGATTCCGGCCGCGACGATCTTTAGCGCATCGACGTCGAGCCCGGAGTCGGTCTCGTCGAGCAGACAAAGCTCGGGCTCGAGCATCATCATCTGCAGCACTTCGTTGCGCTTCTTTTCCCCACCCGAGAATCCCTCGTTGACGCTGCGGTGCAGGAACTCTTCGGAGATCTGCATGACCTTCATCCTGTCCTTGATCTCGCGCATGAACTCGAAGGCATCGATCTCGGTCTCGCCGCGCGCCTTGCGCTGGGCATTGACGGCCGCCTTCAGGAGATAGGTGTTATTCACGCCCGGGATCTCGATCGGATATTGAAACGCAAGGAAGACCCCGGCGCAGGCGCGCTCTTCGGGTTCCATCTCGAGCAGATTTTCGCCCTTGTACAGCACCGTGCCGCCCGTCACCTCGTAGTCGTCGCGGCCGGCCAATACCTGAGCCAGTGTGCTCTTGCCGGACCCGTTCGGGCCCATGATGGCGTGCACCTCGCCGGGCCCGACCGAAAGGTTCAATCCACGCAGGATTTCGGTTCCCTCGACGGTGGCCTGGAGGTCTTTGATTTCTAGCAGGCTCATGTCAGCCAACCGCGCCTTCCAGGCTGACGTTCATAAGGTTCTGTGCTTCCACTGCAAACTCCATTGGCAGATTCTTGAATACGGTGCGGCAAAAGCCGTTGACGATAAGATTGACGGCGTCTTCCTCCGACAGCCCGCGCTGGCGGCAATAGAAGAGCTGGTCGTCGCTGATCTTGGAGGTCGTCGCCTCATGCTCGACGCGCCCGCTTGGTTGACGTGACTCGATGTAGGGAAAGGTATGCGCGCCGCACTTGTCGCCGATCAGCAGCGAATCGCACTGAGTGTAATTGCGTGCATCCTGCGCCGTCGGCATGAAGCGGACGAGACCGCGGTAGGCATTCTGTCCATGGCCCGCCGATATGCCCTTGGAGATGATCGTCGACCGCGTGTTGCGGCCGATATGGATCATCTTGGTTCCAGTGTCGGCTTGCTGGTGATTGTTGGTGAGGGCGACTGAATAGAACTCGCCGACCGAGTTGTCGCCACGCAGCACGCAGCTCGGATATTTCCAGGTAATGGCCGAGCCCGTCTCGACCTGGGTCCAGCTGATCTTGGAGTTGGCGCCTCGGCACTCACCGCGCTTGGTGACGAAGTTGTAAATGCCACCGACGCCGTTCTCGTCGCCGGGGTACCAGTTCTGCACCGTCGAATACTTGATCTGGGCATCATCGAGGGCAACCAGTTCGACGACGGCCGCGTGCAGCTGGTTCTCATCGCGCATCGGGGCAGTGCAGCCCTCGAGATAGCTGACGTAGCTGCCCTCGTCGGCGATGACGAGAGTCCGTTCGAATTGTCCCGTGTTGGCGGCATTGATTCGAAAATAGGTGGACAGCTCCATCGGGCAGCGAACGCCTTTCGGCACATAGACGAATGAGCCGTCGCTGAAAACGGCCGAGTTCAGGGCGGCAAAAAAGTTATCCCGATGCGGCACGACGCTGCCGAGGTATTGCTCGATGAGCTCCGGATGTTCCCGAACGGCCTCGGAGAAGGAGCAGAAGATGACGCCGGCCTCGGCCAGCTTGTCCTTGAAGGTCGTGGCGACGGACACGCTGTCGAACACGGCGTCGACGGCGACGCCCGCGAGGCGTGCGCGCTCATGCAGAGGTATTCCGAGCTTGTCGTAGGTCTCGAGCAGCTTGGGGTCGACTTCGTCGAGACTCTTCGGCGCGTCCTCTTTGCTCTTGGGTGCCGAGTAGTAGGAGATCGTCTGGTAGTCGATAGGTTCGTAAGCGACATGGGCCCAGGACGGCTCTGACATTGTCTGCCAATATTCGAACGCCTTGAGTCGCCAATTGGTCAGAAAGCTCGGCTCTCCCTTCTTTGCCGAGATAAGGCGGATCACGTCCTCGTCGAGTCCCGGCGGAACGGTCTCCTGCTCGATGTCGGTGACGAAGCCGTGCTGGTACTTGCGTTTGACCAGATCTTCGATCTGCTTGGAATCGGTAGCCACTTGAAAATTCTCCCGGTCTAGTTCGCCGCCGCTTCCAGGTGTGTCCGAAGATTGGGCACCGGCATCGGATCGGGCTCACGCTGCAGATCCGCCAGAGTCACCTGCTGCAGCGCTTCGCGGATGCTCAGATTGATACGCTGCCAGGCATTGCCGACGCGGCAGTAAGCCTCGAGATCACAGGCTCCGTCGTTGGCGCTGCACTCGGTTATTGCTACCGGCCCCTCGAGCGCGTCGATGATCTCGGCTGCGCTGATGTCCTCTGGTGGTCGGGCCAGGGCGTAGCCACCCTGAGAGCCCCGCGTGGAGACGACCAATCCCGAGCGAGTCAGCACTTTGAGCAGCTTGCTGACCGTTGGCAGGGCGAGACGGGTTTGCCCGGCAACGACAACGGCAGAAGAGGGCGAATCACCGCCCGCCGCCAGTTGCGACAGCACCATCGTCCCGTAATCGGTCAGTTTGCTCATGCGCAGCATGATCGCCTCCGTGGCCGTTAATCAGGACCATTTTAGTACTGATTAATCGGGCTGTCACGCCAGGCAGGCGCAGCAGGGCGAGCACGCTCTCAGCGTTCGGTTTCCTCGAGCCACTCGTGGAACTCTTCGAGCCGGACCGTGAAGCGCGCTCGTTGCACGCTATTCAGGCCGGGCGCCTCCAGCGCCATATTGAGCTGAGCGATCGCGAGCCTCGGGTTGCCGATCGAGGCGTAGTACTCCGCCAGGTAATGGCGGGAGTTGATCAGGTCGCCCTCGGCATTGGCGGCACGTGCCAGCAGCTCGATCTGCGGAGGCGTCGGGTCGACGTTATTGAGCAGGTCGAGCAGGATCTCATGCGCCTCATCGGGCCGGCCCGAATTGAGCAGCGACTCGCCGTAGCTGATGACGAGCGGAATATTGCGCGGCGCCAGGGCAACGGCCTCGCGATAAACGGCCATCGCCTGCTCGTCGAGCCCGTCTGCGAACAATGCCTCGGCCCGGCCTATGCGGTAAGCAATGACGTTCGGGTCCTCGGCCTGCAGCTCCCGAAAGATCCGCTCAGCCTGATCATTGAGTCCGCCTCGCATCAGGCTGAGTGCGCGACCGTATTGGTCGGCCGGGTCATCGCTTTCAGCCCGCAGCCGATAGTAGGCAAGTGCCGCTTCGTCGGTTCGCGCCGTGAGCACGCGAATGCGGGCTTTTGCGAGACCGTATGCCGTGCTGTCCTCGTGCTCGATGCGCGGCAGCTGCCGGGCTCGGGCGCGGGCTTCGGCGACCCGGCCGCTGCTCGTCGGGTGGGTGCGCAGCATCTCGGGGATGACGACTGCCGAGAGGCTGGCACGCCCGGAGAGTTTCTCGAAAAAGCTGGCCATGCCTGCGGGGCTGAAACCTGCGCTTGCGAGTATGCCCATGCCGATCCGGTCGGCCTCGTGCTCGTTGGATCGCGTGAAATTGATCTGCCGCTGCACCGCCAGTGCCTGCGCGGCCGTGACCGCGCCTGTCATGGCTTCGGCCCCGCCGCCGGCGGCGCCCGCGAGCAGGGCGGCGGCAAGCGACGTCGCCAGAGTCATGAGCGTGCTGCCGCGCTGAGCCGCGATAGAGCGAGCGATATGCCGCTGCGTGACATGCGTGATCTCGTGTGCCAGGACGCCGGCAAGCTCGCTTTCGTTTTCGGTCGCCAGGATCAGGCCCCCATTGACGCCAATGACGCCGCCCGGCATGGCAAAGGCATTGATTCCGTCGTCGTCGATGACGAAGAAGTCGAACCCGAAGTCGCCATCGTTGGCGTGGCTCGCAATCTGCGACCCGAGCAGGCCGATGTACTCGTTGAGCAGCGGGTCGTCGTTGATGACTCCGGCGTTGCGCAGTTGCAGGACGACGCTGCGGCCGAGCATTCTTTCACGCGTCTTGCTCAGCACCGAATCCGCGCTCGACCCGAAGTCGGGCAGCTCCTGCGCGAGCACGACGGGCTCGGCCACCAGCACCAGGGCCAGCGCTGCAGAGACCAGTTTTGTCAGACCCATGCGCATGCTCGATTCGTTCACCGTTCTGTGTTTCGACCCGCCGCGCCCCGCTATGTTCCTCGGGCCCGCGCCGCTCAGAGGTCCGCCAGGCTGTCGAGAACTTCCTGGGCGTGACCGTCAACCTTGACCTTGCGCCATTCCCTGAGCAGCTTCCCGTCCTCGTCGACGAGGAACGTGCTGCGCTCGATCCCGCGAACCTTCTTGCCGTACATGTTCTTGTCCTGCATGACGCCGAACAGGTTGCAGATGGTCTCGTCGGGGTCGGCGATCAGCTCGAACGGAAAGCCGAATTTTTCCTTGAAGCGGTCGTGGGATTTGAGCGTGTCGCGCGAGATTCCGATAACGCGCACTTTCCTGCGCTTGAATTTCGGATGCAGATCGCGAAAGTCGTTGCTTTCGACCGTGCAGCCCGGCGTGTTGTCCCTGGGATAGAAGTAGAGAACGTATTTCTGACCCTTCAGATCCTTCGACGCGATCGGCGCGCCACCCGTCGCCTCGCCCTTGAAGGCCGGAACCTTCTTGCCAACTTCCAATTTGGCCATGTGTCTTCTCCTTAATCCCTAGGATTGCTTGACGGGTTCCATGATGGCGTCGACATTGAGCTGATCACAGAACTCCATGAATTCCTCCCGCAGGCCCGCGATGTGGACGGCGCTCGGGATGTTGACGTACATCTGCACCGAGAACATCGGTGCTCCGGTGTGTGCCGCGGGGTAGCTGCGCGACGAAACCTCGCCGATCTCGACCTTGCGCGCGGCGAAGAAGCGGCTCAGGTTGTGGACGATGCCGGGCTGGTCCAGGCCGACGACGTCGACGGCGTAGGGCAGAAGCTCCTTGCCCATGCGCCTGGGCTCGGTGCGTTTGAACTGCATGGCGATGCCGCCCTCGGCGCCGAAACGGCCGAGATCCCGCTCGAGCCGGCCGATGGTGTGCCAGTTTCCGGCCACCAGAAGCAGGATTCCGAATTCCGAGCCCATCGCCGCCATTCGGCTTTCCTTGATGCTGCCGCCACAGTCGGCAATGATTCGAGACAGCTCACTGACCGCTGAAGTCGGCTCTCCGCCGACAGCGGATATGACGATGAGTTGTTCCATTTACGGCTCGCTTGGCTCGGCTCTGCGCCCGAGTTTAACCTGATCCGAACATGGATGACTCGTAAGTTGCGCGACTATGGTGGCCTCAGTACCATCGTCGGCCCTCGACCCGCGGAGCGCGTTAAATGTTGACAGGCAGCATGGTTGCGTTGGTGACGCCGATGGACGCCGACGGCGCTGTCAGCTATGGCGAGCTTGCATCGCTGGTCGATTTCCACGTGGAATCGGGGACCGAGGCACTCGTGATCGCCGGCACGACCGGAGAGTCGGCGACCCTGACGCATGACGAGCATCTGCAGCTGCTGGAAAAGTCCTGCGAACTCGCAGATGGCCGCATTCCGATTATTGCGGGCACAGGCTCCAATTCGACCCAGCAAACGCTCGAGCTCTCGGTCGCGGCCTGCGGTTTGCCGATAGCCGGCCTCCTCGTGGTCACGCCCTACTACAACAAGCCCACCCAGGCTGGCCTCGTGCGCCACTACCGCGCCATTGCGGATGCCGTGGAGCAACCGGTCATCCTTTACAACGTCCCCGGCCGCACGGCCGTCGACCTGCGGCCTGCGACGGTGGTCGAGCTTGCAGATCATTCGCAAATCGTCGGAATCAAAGAGGCGACCGGAGAAATCGGTCGGGTCGCGGAGCTTCGCGGTGGCTGTGGCCCGGACTTTATCCTCCTGAGCGGAGACGACGCGAGCTCGCGTGAATTCATGCTGGCCGGCGGCGATGGCGTAATTTCCGTGACGGCCAACGTAGCTCCGGCCGAGATCCGGGCCCTGTGCGACGCGGCCCGGGCCGGAAAACGCGACGAGGCCGCTTCGATCGACGAGAACCTGGCCGATCTGCATCGCGACCTGTTCATCGAGAGTAACCCGATTCCTGTCAAGTGGGCGCTGCACGCGATGGGCCTGATCGGTCCCGGTATCCGCCTGCCGTTGACGGAGCTGTCCGAGCCCAACCGGGGCGCGGTTGCGTCGGCGCTCGCTCGAGCCGGCATCAAGACGTCGGCGTGACGCGGCGGAGTTGATGCCAGTGGCGAGGG
>DATCZB010000167.1:0-3024 GCA_036526155.1 Gammaproteobacteria bacterium | reverse complement strand
ACGATGATGATGTCGCGCTCACGCCGAATTGGCTCGAACGCGGGCCGCAACTGCAGATAGAGATCCGTCGTCGCCCCGCCGGGACCGCCGTTGATCAGAACCAGCGGGTCGGGTCGTGGGGTCTGGCTCAGCGCCGGCACGATCGCGACGAACAGGGCGATCTGACGGCCGCCAGGATCGTCAGGATTCTCCGGGACCGAGAGCGTCCCGCATTCGGCAGACGCCGTCGGCAGATGCGGCCTCGTCAGCCGGCATTTGGCGGTTTCGATGGCCGCCGCAGCGATTTGCGGTCCGGCGACCCACAGCAGCGCGGTAAGGCAGACGCTCGATAACCTCATGGGATCGCTATGTTGGCCGGATCGCCGCTCGTTTACTAGCCGGAAACGCCCTAAAATCCGCTCCCGAAGGTGGCAGAACGATGAAATATTCACGCGAATACGACTGCATCGTGGTCGGTGGCGGTCATGCCGGCACCGAAGCGGCGCTTGCGGCCGCCCGCATGGGCGCATCTACGTTGCTCGTCACGCAGAATCTCGAGACGCTCGGGCAGATGAGCTGCAACCCCGCGATCGGCGGTATCGGCAAAGGCCATCTAGCGCGAGAGGTGGACGCGCTCGGCGGCGCGATGGCTCGCGCAATCGACGCCGCGGGTATTCACTTTCGCACGCTGAACTCCCGCAAGGGGCCGGCGGTCAGAGCGACGCGGGCCCAGGCCGATCGGGTGCTGTACCGCCTCGCGATTCGCAAGCTTCTGGAGGCGCCGCCCGGACTCGGGTTGCTGCAGCAGAGCGTCGACGACTTGCTCATCGAGAGTCATCGCGTTCGCGGCATCGTCACGCATTCCGGCATAGAGATCCGCTCGAAGACGGTCGTGCTCACGGTCGGGACCTTCCTCGCGGGCCAGATCCACGTTGGAGAGCGAAGTTCGTCCGGCGGCCGCATGGGCGATCCGGCCGCGGTCACGCTGGCCGAGCGGCTGCGCGACCTCGGGCTTTCAGTCGGCAGGCTCAAGACCGGGACGCCCCCGCGCATCGACGGCCGCAGCATCGACTATGCCAGGCTGCGATCGCAGCCCGGCGACGAGCCCGTCCCCGTGTTCTCCTTCCTCGGCACCCGCAGTGAGCATCCGCGCCAAATCGACTGTCATATTACCCACACGACCACGCAAACCCACGACATCATTCGCGCGAACCTCGAGCGTTCGCCGATGTTCACGGGCGCGATCGAGGGCACCGGGCCGCGCTACTGCCCGTCCATCGAGGACAAGGTGGTACGTTTTGCGGACAAGGACTCGCACCAGATCTTCGTCGAGCCAGAGGGACTCGATACCTTCGAGATCTATCCGAACGGCATCTCGACGAGCCTGCCTTTCGACGTACAACTCGACTTCGTGCACTCGATCGTCGGCTTCGAGAAAGCCCGGATCACGCGGCCTGGTTATGCGATCGAATACGACTTCTTCGATCCCAGAGATCTTGCATCGAGCCTCGAGACTAAAGCCGTGAATGGACTTTTTTTCGCCGGACAGATCAACGGCACGACCGGCTACGAAGAGGCTGCCGCGCAGGGGCTCGTGGCGGGCGTCAACGCAGCGCTCGCGACCCGGGACCGCGACCCGTGGTGCCCGCGGCGCGACGAGGCGTACATCGGCGTGCTCATAGACGACTTGATCACACGCGGTACGCTCGAGCCCTACCGAATGTTTACATCGCGTGCCGAGTACCGTTTGTCGCTGCGCGAAGACAATGCGGATCTGCGGCTCACGCCGGCAGGCCGCGAGCTCGGGCTCGTCAGTGACGCGCGCTGGGAGATTTTCTCCGCCAAGCGGGATCTGATCGAGCGGGAGAGCGCACGCCTCGCTTCTATCGTAGTTCGGCCGGGAGACGTTCCCGCGGACAGCGCGATCGGCGCATTGAGCCGCGACGTCACGGGCTACGATCTGCTTCGGCGACCCGAGATGCGCTACGATTACGTCGTCGAGCTCGACCGAGTCGGGGCGGCGGACGAGGTCGCCGGCTTGCCCGAAGAGCTCGCCGAACAGATCGGTCAGCAGCTCGAGATTCAGGCGCGCTACGACGGTTACATCGAGCGCCAGACGAGCGAGATCGAACGCCAGCGTAAACACGAGTCGACGGCGCTGCCGCCCGACTTCGATTACGCATCGGTGACAGGCCTGTCGAACGAAGTGCGCGAAAAGCTCGAGCGCATCCGGCCTGCTAGCATCGGTCAGGCGAGCCGCATTTCGGGGCTGACGCCAGCCGCGATCTCGCTGCTGCTCATTCACATCAAGAAGCGCGAGCTCAAGAAGAGCGCTTAGACCATCCCGAGCGGAGAGCAAGCGATGCGATTCCCGAACTACAGGCAGCTGTCCGCCGGATTCTTTCCTGCTCTCTGCCTGACAGCGTGCGGCGGCGGCGATGCCGGCCCCGATGGGGCGGCCACACGCGGGCCGATCGGTGGCGCCAGCGGCACGCAGCTGGCCGAGGTCCAGGAACTGCACTGGGGTAACGGCGCGGAGCCGCAGACGCTGGATCCGCACACGGGCGCGGGTGTTCCGGGTTCCAACATACAACGCGATCTCTACGAAGGACTCATCAACGAAGCGCCAAACGGCGACCTGATACCCGGTGCCGCCGAGTCCTGGGAGGTCAGCGGCGACGGCCTGATCTACACGTTCCGGCTGCGCGAGAACGCTCGCTGGTCGAACGGCGATCCAGTGACGGCGGCGGACTTCGTCTACAGCCTGCAGCGCAGCCTGGACCCCGTTACGCTGTCGCGTTACACATTCATCCTGAACCCGATCCTCAACGCGCGCGCTATCGCGGCCGGGCAGCGGCCGTTGACGGATCTCGGCGCACGCGCACTCGACGATCTGACGCTCGAGATCGAGCTCGAGGCGCCGACGCCCTACTTCCTCGGGCTGCTGACGCATTCGGCCAGTTATCCCGTGCATCGAGCGAGTGTCGAGCAGCACGGCGCGCAGCACACGCGGCCCGGCAACATGGTCACGAACGGCGCATTCAT
>DATCZB010000166.1:0-11597 GCA_036526155.1 Gammaproteobacteria bacterium | reverse complement strand
GTTCTCGGCGGTCGTCTCTTCCTCGTCGATCTGCTCGATTTGCCCGGCGAGAAAAATGGCATGTCTGGCTTCGTAGTTCGCCTGTTGCGCGAGGCTGCGCGGCAAATCCGTGTCGTATCGGTTCTCGTTCAGCTGCGTTTCGGCCTCCAGCAGCAACGCCTGGGCGCGCGAGAAGGTCTGTGGCGCGTAGCGCGGCACGCGCAACTGCTCCGCCCGCGCAAGCAGGGCCCGGGTCTGACTCAGATACTGTGCCTTGATGGCCGTCAGTTCAGCATCCCGGAAGACCGTTTCAGCTTCGGTGCTGATCTCACGCGCCTGCCGGATGTTTCCCGTCTCGAGCCTGCGGGCTGCCTCTTCGAACATCGATTCGGCATCGGGCCAGGCCTCGGGCGCAAATGTCGGCGCATCCGCGTTGAGCGCGTCTTCCCGGGTCTTGATCAGGGAGGCCAGCGTGACCGCCGCGATCTCGGACGCATCGATCGCCTGATCCAGTAAACGGATCACCTCGTCGATACTGAACTGGATTCTTTCAGCCGAGCGCCCCCGTGCGAGGTCTTCTACCGCGTCTGCGTAACGCTCCATGGCCCGCTCGAAATTGGCCGGGGACAGCAGCGCGGCATCGACAGACCGGGCTTCATCCAGCTTTGTCTCCGCCGCCTCCAATAGCGAAGCCGGTGCGTCCTGGGCGAGTGCCGGCACGCCGGCCAGACCCAGGGCAACCGTTGCAGACATAATTAACTGGCGCAGTTTCGATCTCATTCTTCGGTCAGTGCACCGGGGAAATTGTGCTCCCAATCACAGACTTACGCACGGCCAAAACATAGACTCCGACCATGGGAGTCAAATACTACACGCACTTCGTGCTGACCGGCGAGAACGCCGATGGCGACGACCAGGAGTTCAGCGGCGTAGTCGAGGTCAACCGGCCAACCGAGATGGGTTACGAGGCCGGAGACATCGAGGATCTCCTGGCCCGAAATTTCGACCTCAAATCCAGTGACGTCAAGCTGATTAACTGGGCGAGGCTGCAATAGTACCGATTTTTGTTTTCCCCTGTGACTCGCCCGGTTTGCGAACCGGGCTTTTTTTTGCCCGCGGGAAGCACCCTTCGGGCCTGCGATCGTGAGATACTTCTCCGCCCGATTATTTCAGCCGGCAGACGTGAGCGAGTTCCAGGGCATACCAGTCGTAACTTCCGGGTCCAAGTACGAGACCGAGCAGGGCTTCAAAGCCATCAAGGATGGCGTCAAGCAGCGACCGGACCGGCGCCAGGCGGCATCACCGGCGAAGCCGCCATGGCTGAAGGCAAAGATTCCGTCAGGTGCCGGGTTCGACCGGCTCAAGGGCGTCGTCAGCGAGCATCGGCTTGCTACGGTCTGCCAGGAGTCGATGTGCCCGAATATCGGCGAGTGCTGGAATCACGGCACCGCAACCCTGATGCTCATGGGGGCCGTGTGCACGCGGTCGTGTCAGTTTTGTGCCGTCGATACCGGTAACCCCGGCGGCCGACTCGACTCCAACGAGATCGATAACTCCGCGAGGACGGCCGAGATCATGGCGCTCGATTACGTCGTGCTCACATCGGTCGATCGTGATGACTTGCCCGACGGCGGCGCGCGTCACTACGCGGATTGCATTCGTGCAATCAAGGACAGATGTCCGGGCATCAAGGTCGAGGCGCTGACGCCGGATTTTTCCGGCCGGGAGCGCGACATCGAGACCGTCGTCAATTCCGGCGTCGACGTGTTTGCGCAGAACCTCGAGACCGTGGAGCGACTCACGCATGTTGTCAGGGATCCGCGGGCGGGCTACCGACAGACAATCGAGGTTCTCGCGCACGTGAAGCGCGTGCGCCCGGATGTCCTGACCAAGACGTCCCTTATGCTCGGCCTGGGCGAGAACGAGTCCGAGGTCTGGCAGGCGATGGATGATCTTAAACGCGCCGATGTGGACATCCTGACTTTCGGCCAGTATTTGCGGCCCACCAGGAATCATCTTCCCGTTGAGCGCTATGTCACGCCGGACGAGTTCAATGCCTGTCGCGAGCAAGGCCTGGCCAGGGGCTTCCTCGAGGTCGTGGCTGGTCCTCTCGTTCGCTCGAGCTATCGTGCCGAGCGAGTGTTCGAGCAGAACAACGTAGGCCTCTGAGCGGTGGAAGAGTTTCTCTCCGGCTACGGCCTGTTCCTGCTCGAGTTGCTGACCGTCGCCGTGGTGGTCGTTGCCGCGGTGCTGCTGGTCATGTCGGCTGCAAGGAAACCGCGCGAGTTCGATCAGTTGACTATCGAGCACATCAACAAGTCGCTGACTCGTCGCGCCGACGCGGCGCGGCGCCAGATCCTCGGCAAGCGCGACGCGCAAAAACTGGTGCGCAAGCGCAAGAAGCAGGAAAAGCGACGCACGAAAGAAGAATCCACCGGATCGAGCCGCAAACGAATCTTTGTCATCGATTTCAAGGGCGACATCCGAGCTACCGCAACGGCTTCCCTGCGCGAGGAAGTTTCCGCCGTGCTTGAGCTGGTCCAGCCTGGCGACGAAGTGCTGCTTCGCCTGGAAAATGCCGGAGGTGCGGTGCACGAGCACGGCCTGGCCGCGTCGCAGCTCCTGCGGCTTCGTGCGCGCGGCATCCCGCTGACTGTGGCCGTCGACAAGGTGGCAGCGAGCGGCGGCTACCTCATGGCATGCGCCGCCGATCGCATTATTGCGGCGCCGTTTGCGGTGATCGGCTCGATCGGCGTGCTGCTCCAGTTGCCGAACTTTCACCGGCTGCTGGAGGAGAAAGGCATCGACTTCGAGATGATTACGGCCGGAAAGTTCAAGCGCACCCTGACGCTGTTCGGTGAGAACACCGAGGAAGATCGCGAGAAGATGAAGCAAGAGCTGACCGAGGTGCACGAGCTCTTCAAGCAGCGAATTCGCGAGCTCAGGCCCGATATCAATCTCGACGAGGTGGCGACGGGCGAGCACTGGTACGGCAGCAAGGCGCTGGACCTGAAGCTCATCGACGAGATCGGAACGAGCGATGACTTCCTGCTCGCTGCCGTGGAGTCGGCCGACCTTTACAAGATCAGCTACCGGCGGCACAAGAGATTCTTGGAGCGCGTGCTGCAGGGAGCGGAGGGCGCCCTGTATCGTTAGGAAGTGCCGTTAGGGATCGCGACGCCCGGGCCGAGTCGCTATCATACGGTTTTCGATCTGACGCTAGGCATGGCGGTCGAAACACCCGGTTACTCGTCCAGTCAGTCCGCTCAGCCAGGGCGGGGCGCGTATCCCATTTCATTGAGTGGAGCGACCACGACGGGTTTCCTGGGGCGAACCGAGCGCGGTCCCGTCAATGAGCCGATCTTCGTAGAAAGCTTTCCCGACTACTGCCGGCATTTCGGCGGCCACTTCGCCGACGGTGCAGTGTCGAGCGCGGTTCACGATTACTTTCTCCATGGCGGTCGCCGGGCCGTCATCGTGCGGGTCGCGAACCGGGCGACCCGGGCGCGTATCAATGTTCCAACCAGTCAGGATACGCTGCGACTGCAGGCCAGGAACCCGGGGCGTCACGAGGTTCTGCGTGTATCGATCGACTACGAGCAGGCGCAGGATGACGCGAATTTATTCAATCTCGTCGTCCAGCGGCTTAGCGCGCCAGGCTCCAATATTGTCGAAGACCAGGAGCTTTATCCGCTGATCTCGACACGACCTTCGGATCCCAGATATGTCGCAGAGGTTCTCAAGAGCTCGCGCCTCATCTCACTGGCTGGTCCGCCGCCCCGCAGTCGGCCGCTGGCAACGCCGCCGAAGCGTCCGGGCGAACCGGTTCGATTCATCGGTCTCAGCGAGTTTGGCGACGACGGAGCCGGCCTGACCGACTACGACATCATTGGCTCGGATCGCGACGGCACGGGCCTGTTCGCTTTCGGACGCGGCCCGCGGTGCGATCTGTTCGCCGTCCCGTTGCCGGCGGACAACGAGCTGGGATGGACAGCGTTCCTCGCGGCCGCCCGCTATTGCGAGGATCAGCGTGCTTTGCTGATCTGGGATCCACCGTGTTCATGGCGATCGGTGGACGCGGCCGTTCTCGGGTCGCGACAACTCAGACAGGCCAGTAATAATGTCATGACCTACTTTCCTCGCATCAGGCCGCGCGGATCCGGCGCTCGTTACAGCGACGGCATGCCGGCCTGTGGCGCAATTGCCGGCCTGCTCGCGCAGCGAGATCGCCGTGGTCTGTGGGCGGCACCGGAGCCGTCCGATTTCGTGCTGCGCGCCGCAATGGTTCCGGTTGCGGAGGTCGATGCGGGTGCGGAGCGGCGGCTGGTGCGCTATGGAATCAATGCCTTCGTGCCCGGTACGGACAGGTTGGTGCGGTTCGCCGGCAGCGTTACGCTCGGGTCGATGGGGCGGGGTCGCGGATCGACTCTGAGTCTGGGCCGACGACGCCTGGCGCTCTTCATCCTCGCCTCGATCGAGTCAGCCGCGTGCGACGCTGCTGCTGAGGCGAAGCCGACTTTCGCGGTCACGCGTCTCGAAGCCCAGCTCAGGCGATTCTTCGACGATCTGTACTTGCGGGGCGCGCTCGAGGGCAGAACGCCCGATCAGGCTTACTATCTCCATCCGTCGCAGTCGGCGCCCGACGCCCGATCCGCCTTGCGCCTGGGATTCGCGCTGGCGGAGCCCGGCCAGTTCGCCGAATACTCGATCGAGCTCGAAGGCGAAAAACCGGGCAGACTCCTGCCGGCGGGGGCAATCGAAGCGGCGCAGCTTTATAGCTAGCCCCGACCGTCGGCCGAGCGCCTTGCGTCAGGCGGTTCCGTAACCGCCGCCACCCGGCGTCTCTATTACGATGCGGTCGCCGGCTTCGAGAGTGATCTCTGCGGTCGCGAGCACCGTCTCTACGGTCCCGTCACGGCGAATGACGAGGTCACGTCCTGGCAGGGCGTCTCCGCCGCCCGCGATTCCGAACGGGGCGACCCTGCGCCGATTGGCCAGCAGGCTGGCGCGCATCGGGGCCAGGAACTCGATCTCCCGCACGACGCCGTCGCCGCCGCGCCAGCGTCCGGCGCCTCCGCTCCCGGAACGGATCTCGAAACGCCGGAGTCGAACGGGAAACCGGTGCTCGAGCACCTCGACATCGGTAAGCCGCGAGTTGGTCATATGCGAATGCACGGCGCTTGCGCCGGCGAAGCCCGGCCCTGCGCCTGTGCCGCCGCAGATCGTCTCATAGTATTGATGCCGGTCATCGCCAAAGGTGAAGTTGTTCATCGTGCCCTGCGACGCAGCCGCGGCACCGAATGCCGCAAGCAGCGCGTCAGCGATGCACTGGGAGGTTTCGACATTGCCACCGGCAACGGCCGCCGGCGGTGTCGGGTCGAGCAGGCTGCCCGGCGGGATGACGAGCTCGATCGGCACCAGGCAGCCGGCATTGAGGGGGATGTTGTCCTTGATAAGCGTCCTCAGGACGTAGAGCACGACGGCGCGAACGACCGACTGCGGCGCGTTGAGGTTCCCCGCGCTCGTGCCGCTCGTTCCGGTGAAGTCGATCAGCGCCGCCCCGGTCTCGCGGTTCGTCTCCACTGCAACGACGATGCGCTCGCCCGAATCCATGCAGGCCGTGAAGCGGCCTCCATCGAGGCGTCGCAACGCGTCACGCGCGCAGGCTTCAGCGTTGTCGCGAACGTGGCGCATATAGGCATGCACGACACGGCTGCCGTAGCGCTCGATCATGCGCTCGATCTCCGACTTGCCTCTCGCGTTGGCCGCCAGCTGGGCCCTGAGATCCGCCAGATTCTGCTCCGGGTTGCGCGCCGGATGGTTCCCGAGCGACAGGAGATCCCGAATCACCGACTCGAGCAGCTTCCCGTCGCGAACAATCCGCGTCGGCATGATGACAACGCCTTCCTCGTCGATGGTGTGACTCATGGCTGGCATAGAGCCGGGCGTGATGCCGCCAATGTCGGCATGGTGAGCGCGGCTGGCCACGAAGAATTCGGGGGTTCCATTCGACTCGATAAATATCGGCGTAACGACCGTGATGTCCGGAAGATGCGTGCCGCCGCGATACGGCGCATTGAGCACGTATGCGTCACCGGGCTCGAGGTCGTCAGCACTTCGAATGACTTCACGGACGCTGTCGCCCATCGAGCCGAGGTGAACCGGCACGTGCGGCGCATTGGCAATCAGCTCGCCGCCGCGATCGAACATCGCACAGGAATAATCCAGCCGCTCCTTGATGTTCACCGAGTGCGCGGTCTGCTCGAGGACGACTCCCATTTGCTCGGCAATATGCATGAACTGATTGTTGAAAATCTCGAGCATGATCGGGTCCGGACGGACATCGACGTCCTCGTGGCGGGGCCGCGGCTCGCTTCGCCGCATGATCAGCATTCCGTGAGGGTCCAAGCCTGCCGACCAGTCGGGCTCCACGATGATCGTTGCATTGTCTTCGGCGATCAGCGCGGGACCTGTGATCATCGCGCCGGCGCCGAGGCCGGACCGCAGGTAGACGGGGGTCTCGAGCCATTGCTCGTCGAACCAGATCTGCCTGTGGTCGATCGGATCAGCCGCACCGGACCTCTGTTTGGGGGGTTCGATCGCCGGCACCGGCATCGAGCTGATCGCCTCGACTTCCAGCGACTGCAGGATCAGCTCGCTGCTGCCGGATTCGAAACCGAAGCGCATGAGGTGGCCCGCCGCAAACGCCTGGCGGAGGCTGCTCAAAGTCGACTGCTCATCCATCGGCACGTCGATCAGCGTATCGCTGCCGGCGGCCCGAAGATGCAGTCTGCACTCGACACCGGCCTGCTCGTCGAATTCCTGCCCGAGCTCCGCCCGGAGACGCTCGAACTCCGACTGCGCCTGCCCCATCGTGGCGTCATCGAGCCTGGCGTGAATTCCTGCTCCGAGAATCGAGCGCTTCTCCGCGACGCCGATGCCATAAGCGGACAGGACACCGGATAGAGGATGCACGAGGACGGTCTCGATGCCGAGCGCGTCGGCGACGCTGCAGGCATGCTGACCGCCGGCGCCGCCGAAGCACGCCAGCGCAAACTGCGTGACATCGTGGCCGCGTTGAACGGATATCTGCTGGATCGCACCGGCCATGTTATCGATGGCGATGCGCCGAAAACCCGCAGCCAGCTGAAAAGCGCTCAAACCGGTCGGCCCCGCAGCCGCGATATCCCTGCCGAGGCTGGCGAAAGCCGCCTCGACAGCTCCGGGATCGATCGGCTGATCGGATGTCGGCCCGAAGACGCAGGGAAAGTAGCCCGGTTGAATGCGGCCGAGCAGCACATTGGCGTCGGTCAGGGTCAAAGGGCCGCCATTGCGGTAGCACGCAGGGCCGGGGCGCGCGCCGGCCGACTCCGGTCCGACCTGCAGCCGCCCGCCCTTGAATCGCAGCAATGAGCCGCCGCCGGCCGCCACCGTGTTGATACGAAGCATCGGCCGCGCGACGCGGCTGCCGGCGACGCGCGAGACCGATGTGCGCTCGTAACGACCGGCGAAAACGGAAATGTCCGTCGACGTGCCGCCCATGTCGAAACCGATGACCGATTCGAACCCGGCTGCCCGGGCGGTAGCCGCCATGCCGACGACGCCCCCGGCGGGCCCGGACAGCACGGAATCGCAACCGCGGAAGGCGTCCGCTTGAGCAAGCCCGCCGTGGCTCTGCATGAACCACAGGCTGTTTTCCGCCAGTTGCCGGGCGAGACCGTGCTTGACTCGTGCCTTGTACTTCTCGAGCACAGGCGTCAGGTAGGCATCGACCACGCAGGTGTCGCCGCGTTCGACGATCCGGATCTCCGGATTGATCTGGCTCGAAACGGACACATGCTCGAAACCGGCGCGTCGCGCGATTGCCGCGGCTGCCTGCTCATGAGCGGATTCGCGGTGTGCGTTGATCAGTGCGATGGCCACGGCTTCGGCGCCCCGCGCTCGTGCCGCCTCGAGATCCCCGAGGAGCCTGTCACGGTCGAGCGCGGCGATGATCGAGCCGTCAGCGCCGATTCGCTCATCGGCCTCGATCACATCCGAGTACAGCATGACCGGCAGCTCGATATCGAGCGCAAAGATATCGGGCCGCTGTTGCGTGCCGATGCGAAGCAGATCCGCGAAACCAGCCGTGATGACGAGTGCGGTTGCAGCGCCGGAGCGCTCGAGCAGAGCATTGGTGCCGATCGTCGTGCCCATCCTGACGCTGGCCAGAGCGGTGTCAGCTGCCCCATCCAGGGTTCGCAGCTGCTCGATGCCGGCCAGCGCCGCGTCGGCATACACGGCGGGGTTCTCGGACAGAAGCTTGTGCGTCAGCAAACGACCATCAGGCGTGATCGCAACGATATCGGTGAATGTGCCGCCGCGATCGACAAAGAAGTGCCAGCCTTGCTCAGCCATGCCGATTCTCTCGAGAGGAAGAACGTGTGAGTGAATTCAGACCGGGTCCCGCCTCAGATTGCATCTGCCTGGCCGGCGGCGCCGGGCCGATGCTGTCTGAACGGCTGATAAGTCCGATGCGTGCTGGTGTGATTGTCTGCGCCCTCTCTGATGCCGGTATGTTTCTAGACGACTCAGGCCATTTCAATTCGTGACCCCAGTCACGCTTCCATTGTCATTCGGCGAGCGTCGCATCACGCCACCCGGGGATTCTGACACCTAAGATCAGGACATTCTGAAGGACCGTAGTCCAGCAGAACAATACAGGGACAAGAACACATGACTTGGAGTACGGGCGCATGCGCATGAATTCTCGGCAACAAGGCTTCACTCTGGTGGAGCTGATCGTTGTCATAACCATCCTGGGAATCTTCGCTGCCTTTGCTGTCCCGAGGTTTACTTCTCTCGAGGTCGAAATCAGATCGGCCGAAACCGAGGCACTTGGCGGGAGCTTGCGCTCGAGCGCTGCGTTGGCCCACGCGCTCTGGCTTGCTCAGAGCCAGCCAGCAACCGTTTCCATGGAAGGCGCTGCGATTGCCCTCGTCAACGGCTACCCGAACGTCGCGACGATTGATGACACGCTCGCCAGTCTCGATGGCTTTGTCTACGACGCATCCGGATCGCCCGGTGTCTTCTGGAAGACCAACGATGGGGTCACGCCGATTGCCGATTGCTCCGTCAGCTATACACCACCGGCGGAGGCTGGTTCCGCGCCGATTATTGCCATTGACACGGCGGGTTGCTGAGGCAGCGCGTCGTCGATCGAGCGCGCCACCAGGCCCCATGAGGCAAGGCGCCTGAGGGGACCTGCGTTGATCTGATCTGCCTGCGCGGAATCTATTGGTCCGCGTCAGGCGTCGAGAGCCGGCCGAAACTCCTCCGCCAGAGATTTCTGGACCTGTGCCGGCGCCGACGCGTAGTGATCCAGCTGCAGCGTGAAAACTCCCTCGCCACCCGTCAGCGACTTGAGCGTTGCCTGAAAATCCTCCAGCTCGGCGACCGGCACCTGCGCGGTGATTCTCGTCTTGCCGTCGGGTGTTGCGTCGTTCGAGGCGATCCGGCCGCGAATCCCGGCCAGATGGCCGCTGATATCGCCTACGAATCGATTGGGCAGCGTGATCTCTATCTTCGCAATCGGCTCCAGGACGATGGGGCTCGCTTTGTTGACCGCGTCGAGAAAGGCCTTCTTGCCAGCCGTAACGAAGGCGATCTCTTTCGAGTCGACCGGGTGGTGTTTCCCGTCATAAACGACGACTCGGATATCCTGAATCGGATTCCCCGTCACCGCGCCCTGGCCGAGAATCTGGCGGACGCCCTTTTCTACGGCAGGAATGAACTGCCCGGGTATGGAGCCGCCGACGGTCTTGTCGACAAACTCGAAACCGGAACCGCGCTCCAGAGGCTCCACCTTCAGAAAGACCTCACCAAACTGACCGGCACCACCGGTCTGCTTCTTGTGTCGGCAGTGACCTTCCGCAGGCCTCGTGACCGTCTCTCGGTACGGGACCTTCGGCGCATGGGTCTCGACCTCGAGGCCGTATTCCTCACGCAGACGCTCGAGTGCCAGGCGCAGATGCAGCTCGCCCATGCCCTTGATGATCGTCTCGTTGGTTTGTGGGTCATGCTCGATGGCCAGGCTCGGGTCCTCGGTCGCCAGCTTGTGCAACCCGTCCGACAGCTTCTTTTCCTGGCCGCGCTGCGCGAGCGTCAATGCGAGCGCATGCATCGGCTCCGGTATGCTGCGCCGCGACATCGCGAGGTTGTCTTCGTCGTGGCTCGTATGCAGGATGTCGTTGAACTCGATGCCCTCGGCCTTGGAGATTGCACAAATGTCTCCCGGGCCCGCTGACGGAACTTCCCTCGTCTCATGGCCCTGCAGTTGATACAGGTGCGCGATTTTGACGCCCTTGCGGCGCTCGCCGACGAACACCTGGTCTCCCGGCCTGATCTCACCCTGGTGCACGCGAAACCCGGCGAGCCGGCCGACATACGGGTCGACCGTCACTTTGAATACGTGGCCGACGAAATGCCCCGACTCGTCCGCCGGGTTGGTCTTGAAACGCTCGCCGCCATCGCCGCGACGAATTTCGAGGGGGTTGCCCTCGAACGGGTTCGGCATGAGCTGCGAAAAAACCCTGAGCAGCTGGCGCAGCCCGGCGCGAGTCTTGCCCGAAGTGAAGCAGACCGGAATCAGATGGCCGCGGCGCAGGGCTCGCTCGAACGGATCGTGCAGCTGGTCCAGCGAAATGTTTTCCCCCTGCTCGAGGTAGAGCTCCATGAGCTCGTCGTCGAGCTCGACGACCTGATCGGTGATCTCCGTATGCGCGGTCTCGACCGATGAGAAGTCCGGATCCACTTCCGCCGGCTCGAAAAAGCAATCCGCGACCATGTCGCCGCCCCTGGCCGGGAGATTCAGCGGCAGGCATTCCCTGCCGAAGGTGGCGCGAATCTGAGCGAGTACCTGTTCAGTGTCGGCCTCTGACTCGTCGATCTTGTTGACGACGATCAGACGACACAGCTTCCGGTCGGCTGCGGCGGCCATGAGTTGCTCGGTGACGAATTCAATGCCCTGCTGGGCATTGATGACGACCGCAACCGTTTCGACTGCGGGCAGCACGGCGAGCGTCTTGCCGACGAAGTCCGGATAGCCGGGTGTGTCCAGGAGATTGATTCTGGCGCCGTCGTGCTCCAGATGGCAGACGGCGACGTCGAGCGAATGACCCGCCCGCTTTTCCTGGTCGGTGAAATCCGAGACGGTGTTGCCTTTTTCGATGCTGCCGGCGTTCCTGGTCGCGCCAGCGAGCGCCAGCAGCTCTTCGGTCAGCGTGGTCTTGCCGGAATGGGCATGGCCGACCAGCGCGATATTGCGAACGGCACCCGCCGTCGGGTGCGCATGAGATTCCGCCATCGAACACCCCCTTTTGTAGCTATCGTTACGAGGCGTTTACGCGGCTATTATCCTAGCAACACTTTGATAGCGGGACAAAGCGGGGCGACAGACTAAGTCGCAGGCTCGCTGTGGGCGACGGACGACGCGCCCTGCTGCTCCTCACGCTCCGTGCGCCGGTTGAATACCTTGCCCAGATACAGCCCCGATCCGGTCCAGATTGCCGCCAGGCATGCACCGATCAGGGACATGGCGATGAAGCCGAGCCCGACGGACGTGCTGAAAAACGCAAACA
>DATCZB010000165.1:0-2722 GCA_036526155.1 Gammaproteobacteria bacterium | reverse complement strand
GTCCAGCGCACCCTGATCCACGAGCGCCTTCAGCGCCGCAATGACGATGGAGCGTCGATCGACCTCGAAAAAGTCACGCAAGGCCGCTCGCCCATCGCTGCGGCCAAATCCATCCGTGCCGAGCACGCGGTAGATTCCGGGCACCCACTGGCGGATCTGGTCGGCTACGGTCTTGATGTAATCAGTGGCTGCGACGTAGGGACCGGGAACCTTCCCGAAGCAGGTCTCGACATAGCTCTTCTGCGGCTCGGACTGCGGATGCCGCTCGTTCCAGCGGTCGACGGCCATCGCGTTGCGGCGCAGCTCGCTGAAGCTCGTGACGCTCCATATGTCGGCCGGAATATCCCAGTCCTTCTGGAGCAATTCACCCGCCGCAATCACCTCGCGCAGGATCGTTCCGGACCCGAGCAGCTGGATGCGCACCTTGCCGGCACTGCCCTCGTGCAAGCGATACATGCCCTTGACGATGCCGTCGGCGGCGCCTTCCGGCATGGCCGGTTGCACATAGTTCTCGTTCATGCAGGCGATGTAATAGAAGACGCTCTCCTGGTCTTCGCACATCCGCCGCAGACCATCCTGAATGATCACCGCCAGCTCATAGCCGTAACACGGGTCGTAGGCTCGGCAATTCGGGATCGTCGTCGCGACCAGCATGCTGTGCCCGTCCTGATGCTGCAGCCCCTCGCCGGCCAGCGTCGTCCGACCCGCCGTGCCGCCGATCAGGAATCCGCGCGCGCGCATGTCGCCGCCGGCCCAGGCGAAATCGCCAATGCGCTGGAAACCGAACATCGAGTAATAGATATAGAACGGGATCATCTGCACGTTGTGGTTCGCGTAAGCCGTTGCCGCCGCGATCCAGGAGCAGTACGAACCTGCCTCGTTGATGCCCTCTTCGAGGATCTGACCCTTGACGTCTTCCTTGTAGTAGCTCAGCTGGTCCGCATCCTGCGGCGTATACAGCTGGCCGACCGACGAGTAGATGCCGATCTGACGGAACATGCCTTCCATGCCGAAAGTCCTGGCCTCGTCGGGAACGATCGGCACGATACGCGGACCGATCTCCTTGTCGCGGACCAGCGCGCTGAGGATGCGCACGAAGGCCATCGTCGTCGAGACCTCCCGCTCGCCGCTGCCGTCGAGCTGAGAGCGAAAGAACTCGAGATCCGGCACGGGCGGCGCCGGCGCGTCGGCTTCGATGCGCCGGGCCGGCAGCGAGCCACCGAGACCCTGGCGCCGCGACATCAGGTAGCGATGCTCCTCGCTCGTCTCATCTGGCTTGAAGTAAGGCAGCTCCTCGAGGCCTTCGTCGGGGATCGGAATATCGAAGCGATCCCTGAACGCGCGCACGTCGTCGAGCGCAAGCTTCTTCTTCTGGTGCGTAATGTTCTGGCCCTCGCCGGCCGCACCCATGCCGTAACCCTTGACGGTCTTGACGAGGATGACCGTCGGGCGACCCTTGTGCTCGACGGCAGCCTGGTAAGCGGCAAAGACCTTCTCGACATCGTGCCCGCCACGATTCAGGCGCCAGATCTCGTCGTCCGACATCTGCTGAACCATCTGCATGAGCTCGGGATCTTTGCCGAAGAAATGCTCGCGCGTGTAGGCGCCGCCCTTGGCCTTGAAATTCTGGTACTCGCCGTCGACGCACTCTTCCATGCGCCGGCGCAACGCGCCGGAATGGTCGCGCGACAGCAACGTGTCCCAGCGCGATCCCCAGATCACCTTGATGACGTTCCAGCCGGCGCCCTGGTAGGCCGCCTCGAGCTCCTGGATGATCTTGCCGTTGCCGCGAACCGGACCATCGAGACGCTGCAGATTGCAGTTGATGACAAAAATCAGATTGTCGAGCTTCTCGCGCACCGGCATCGTGATGGCGCCCATCGACTCCGGCTCGTCGGTCTCGCCGTCTCCGAGAAAACACCAGACCTTGCGGTCCTGCTGATCGACAATGCCGCGGTGCTCCAGATAGCGCATGAAGCGGGCCTGATAAATCGCCATCATCGGCCCGAGACCCATGGAGACCGTCGGGAACTGCCAGAAGTCAGGCATCAGCCACGGGTGCGGGTAAGAGGACAGGCCGGGACCGACCACCTCCTGCCTGAAGTGGTCGAGATTCTCCTCGGAGAGCCGGCCTTCGAGAAAGGCCCGCGCGTAGATCCCGGGCGACGAGTGCCCCTGGAAATAGACGAGATCACCGCCGTGCTCAGCCGTCGGGGCACGCCAGAAGTGATTGAAGCCAACCTCGTAGAGCGTCGCAGCCGACGCGTAGCTCGCGATATGCCCGCCGTACTCTGAGCTCTTGCGATTCGCATGCACGACCATGGCCAGGGCATTCCAGCGAATGTACGCCTCGATGCGGCGCTCGAGCGCGCGATCGCCCGGGTATTCAGGCTGCTGGCCGACCGGAATCGTATTCAGATACGCGGTATTCGGGCTGTATGGCAGATAGGCGCCCGACCGGCGGGCGTGATCGATCATGCACTCGAGAAGATAGTGAGCCCGCTCTGCGCCGTGCACCCGCAGCACGGAGTCGATCGACTCGAGCCACTCCCGGGTTTCCTCGGCATCGGGATCATTCGGCGAAATGCCAAAGAGGGGTAAAGGTCGTGCGCTCGCCATAGCGGCGTTATGATCGGGGTTCGCCCAAAGCTGGTCAAGGCAACTCCATGATTGACTTACCCGATTTTTCTCCTCTCAGAATCACGCAAACCCCCGATCGGGC
>DATCZB010000164.1:0-12016 GCA_036526155.1 Gammaproteobacteria bacterium | reverse complement strand
TCGTGTTCGCCGTCAGCGGCATCTATCTGAGCTTTCCGGCGCCGTTTCACGCGTTCGTCAACTGGCTGTACGCCTCGGATCCCGCGCTGCCGAGGCCGCGCTTCCTCGACGACGCGCTGGCCTGGCTCGCCTACTCCCATTTCGGCCGGATCAATGGCATCGGGCTGCCATGCAGCGGGCCGGGCCTTTGTGATCAGACGACCAAGGCCGTCTGGGCCGTCTTTGGTATCGCGCCGGCCGTCTTGTTCGGAACCGGAATGGTCATGTGGTGGAACCGCGTCCTCAGGCGCCGGTTCGAGGGCCGATCGGCCTGAGCCCCTGGCGCGCCTCTTCCGCCACGCCCCGCCAGGTGTTGCTGCGGATCAGGATTCCCCGCTCGGCGAGGCCGGACACGGCCTCCTTGCCGCGCCACCGGCGCTTCGCGTGGGCCGAGACATTTTCGGGCATTGCGCCTTCCATCCTGCCGTGCTGCCGACGCCCGCCGGGATGGCGTCGAACAGCGCGTCGGCCAGCCGCGACTTGACCGCTTCGATATCGGCGAGTTTGAGTCCGGTGTGCAGGCTGCGCACGCCGCAGGAGATATCGAAGCCGACACCGCCGGCAGAGATCACGCCGCCCTCGGCCGGGTCGAACGCCGCAACGCCGCCGATGGGAAAACCGTACCCCCAGTGCGCATCGGGCATGGCGTAGGACACGGTGACGATTCCCGGCAGCGAGGCGACGTTGCAGACTTGCTCGTGGACCTTGGCGTCCATGTCCCGAATGAGCCCGGACGAAGCGTAGATGATGCCCGGCACGCGCATCTTGCCGGCAGGCTCGATACGCCAGGTGTAATCGTCGACCTGATTGAAGAGTCCGGGATCCATCGTCAGGTATTACACGTCGACGACGCACTCGGCGACCCACTCATGACCTGCATGATACGTGGAAGCCGGGGTCGCCGGGCCGCGGGCGCCGCACTATCATGTTCAGCGTGCGTCGGGACGCCTCGGGCATTATCTTTCGGACATGCGTTATCGGTTTGCAATCATCGTTGTCTCGCTGCTGCTCGGCGGCTGCTCGATCCAGCGTTTCGCAATCAACTCGATCGGCGACATGCTGTCGTCTGGCGGATCGGTTTTCGAGAGTGATGACGACCCCGATCTGATTGCGGAGGCGCTCCCGTTCAGTCTCAAGCTCCTCGACAGCCTGTTGCAGGAGCAGCCCGAGCATCGCGGCATGCTGCTCACCGCTGCGCGCGGTTACCTTTTATACGGCTACGCCTTTGTGGGCATCGCTGCGGAGGAGGCGGAACTCGAGGATATCGAACGGACCCGCGAGCTCAGGCAGCGCGCACGCAACCTGTATCTGCGTGCGCATACCTATGCAAGGCGGGCACTCGAGCTCGATTACCCCGGGCTCGCTGCGGCACTCGCGGCCGATCCGGAGTCCGCCGTCACGACGCTGGTCGAGAGCGACGACGCGGATGTTGCGACGCTCTACTGGACGGCGGCAGCGCTCGGCCTCGCAATTTCGGCTTCGCGCAACGAGCCGGCCCTGCTGGCGCGCCTGCCCGAGGTCGAGGCGCTGGTTGGGCGCGCGATCGAGATCGACGAAGACTGGAACAGTGGCACATTGCACGAGTTCGCCATTATTCTTGCGAGCATAGAGAGTGCCCGCGTCGATGAAGATGCGATTGATCGGCACTACCGCCGCGCGCTGGAGCTCGCCGCGGGGCGACGTGCGAGTGTCTATGTGACTTACGCCGAGACGGTGGCGATCCCGCGACAGGATCGGGAGCAGTTCACCGACTTGTTGCAACAGGCGCTGGCGGTTGACGTCGAGCTCGAACCGGATCAACGCCTGCTGAACGTGATCACGCAGCAGCGGGCGCGCTGGCTGCTGGAGAACATCGATGAGTTCATTCTTTGAGCGAAAACGCCTGTTTCTGACAAGAACGCGACTCGGCGTCCTTGCGGTTCTCGCACTCTGCGCAGGACAGGCCTGGTCGCAGACCGTCGTCAAGCTCGGCACGCTGGCCCCGGAAGGCTCGGTATGGCACGACGCCTTGCTCGAAATTCGCGACGACTGGCGGCGCATCTCCGACGGCGAGGTCGAGCTTCGAATCTACGCCGGCGGCGTGCTCGGCGATGAGGACGAAATGATCCGCAAGATGCAGCGACGCGGGCTCGATGCGCTGGCCGTTTCCGGATCCGGCCTGCCGCTGATCGACGAGATCGTTCAGTGCCTGCAGCTGCCGCTGCTGTTCGATTCCTATGCCGAGCTCGAGCAGGTTCGGGACTCGATCTCCGCGGAGCTGGAGCAGGGCTTCGAGCGCGCGGGGTACAAGGTGCTGAACTGGGCTGAGGCCGGCTGGGTGCACTTCTTTGGCAAATCGCCGGTGCGCACGCCCGACGATCTGCGCGAGCTGCGATTGTGGATCGGGATGGGTTCGCCGGAGAGCGAGCGCATGATCGAGGAACTCGGCTTCCGTGGGGTGCCGCTGCCGGTGACGGATATGCTGACCGGTTTGCAGACCGGGCTGATCGAGGTCATCGACGTGCCGCCTTTGTTCGCGCTGCTGGACCGCAGCTTCCAGGCGGCGCCGTTCATGACCGATCTGCGCTTTGCGCCGCTCAACGCGGCGACGGTCATGACAATGCCCATGTGGGAGCGAATTCCCGAGGATCTGCGCGAGCCTTTCCTGGCTTCTGCGCGCGAGGCAGCCGCCAGAATGCGCGAGCAGATTCATGTCGCCGAGACCGAGGCGATCGAGGAGATGGTCGCTCGTGGCCTGACGATAGTCAGGCTCGAGCAGGCCGAGATCGAGGCGTGGCGCAATGAAGCGCGTGCTGTTTATCCGCAGCTTGCCTGTGCGACCGAGCACCCTGAGCTGTACCGGGAGGTCCTGCAGTTGCAGCCCGACCGATGACGGGATCCGGGCGCGCTCCGCGCCGGCACCTCATCGAGGATGCCGTTGCGCTCATCGTGCTCGGGCTCATGTCCGCCCTGCCGCTGGCCGAGGTCGGCGTTCGGGAGTTCATCGGTGGCGGCTTTGCCGGCTCGATTTCCTTCGTCCAGCACATGACGCTGTGGATATCGTTCCTGGGGGCGGCGCTGGCCGCTCGCACCGGACGCTTGCTGGCGCTGTCGACCGGAAGCTTCTTGTCCGAGCGCTGGCGGGTCACAGCGGACACGGCGCAGACGTTCGTATCGGTCGCGGTGACCACCTGCCTGTGCTGGGCGAGTATCGATCTCGTGCTGATCGATCGAAGCTTCGGCGACCTGGCCGCCTGGGGTATACCGATCTGGGTGTTCAACGCCATCATGCCGCTCGGGTTCGCGTTGATTGCGGCGCGCCAGATTTTCCACGCATCGCTATCGGCCCGTGGCAAGGCGCTGGTCGCACTCGGGTGTGTCGTGCCGATCGGATTCATTTTCGTGCCCGATGCGGCTGTCGGCCTTCTGGTCTGGCCGCTCGGCGTGATCATTCTGCTAAGCACTTTGCTCGGGATGCCGATCTACGCTGCGCTCGGCGGGGCCGCGTTGCTGCTGTTCTGGCAGGAAGGAACGCCGATATCTGCCGTTCCCGGCGAGGCCTATCGCATGAGCACGTCGCCGATGCTGCCGGCGATCCCGCTCTTTACTCTGGCCGGCTACGTTCTCGCAGCCGGCGGGTCGGGCCAGCGCCTGCTGCGCGTGTTCTCGGCCGGCGTCGGCTGGATGCCGGGCGGACTCGCGGTCGTCGTGACTCTGGTGCTCGCGTTCTTTACGCCGCTCACGGGGGCGTCGGGCGTCACGATCCTGGCAATGGGCGGGATCCTGCTGCCGATGCTCGTCAAGAGCCGTTATTCGGAGGCGAATGCGCTCGGGCTCGTCACCGTTTCCGGGTCGATCGGCGTACTGATTCCGCCGAGCCTGCCGGTCATTCTCTATGCGTACTACGCGGAAGTTTCGCTCGAAGACCTTTTCCTCGCGGGTGTATTGCCCGGGGTTCTCCTGATCGTCGCGGTCGCGGCCTGGGCAGCCTGGCGCGGGGTCCGCGGTGGTGCCGTGCGGACTCCGTTCGATGGCGGCGAGCTCGGTGCGGCGATCTGGCAGGCGAAGTGGGAGCTCTTGCTGCCCGGCATTGTCCTGTTCGGGATCTTCGGCGGCTTCGCGACGCTCGTCGAGGCTGCTGCCCTGACCGTGCTCTACGCCATATGTCTGGAGGCCCTGGTGTTTCGTGAGCTGAAGCTCCGCGACATCCTGCGCGTCGCCACCGAGAGCGCGGCGATGATCGGCGGATTCATGATTATCCTGAGCGTCGCGCTCGGCCTGACGAACTATCTGATCATCGCGCAAATTCCGATGCACCTGCTCGAATGGGTGCGCGCGGCCATCGATTCCCCGTACATGTTCCTGCTGCTGCTGAACATCTTTCTGATCGTCGTCGGGGCGGTGATGGATATCTATTCGGCGATCATCGTCGTCGTGCCGCTGATCGCACCGATGGCCAGTGCCTACGGTATCCATCCCGTGCATCTCGGCATCATCTTCCTCGCCAACATGCAGCTCGGCTACCTGATGCCGCCGATGGGGGAGAACCTGTTCCTTTCGGCCTATCGCTTCGACAAGTCGCTGGCCTATCTCTACCGCTGCGTGCTGCCGTTCGTCGGCATCATCACGATCGTCGTGCTCTTCATCACCTACGTTCCGATCTTCACGCTCTGGCTGATCGGGTCGCCGTAGGCGCGCCCGCCGGCTGCGCCGGCTCAGGACACGATATGGTGCTTGCCGATGAGCCTGACCGTGGTCGCCTGCGGGCCTTCATCGCCCTGTTCCTCGTCGAACCGGACCTCGGTGCCAATCGTCAGGTCATCGAAGTTGCCGTCGAGGAGGCTGTTGCGATGAAAATAGATCAGGCGGCCGTCGGGCGTCGCGATGCGGCCATAGTCCTCGGCCGGATGCAGCTCCGAGACCGTGCCGTGCGGCGGCGCCTCGTGAACCTTGATCTCGCCGCGACTCTGACGGATGTGATCCTGCAGTTGCCGCCCGGCGGCATTGACGGCGTCTCGAATCGCGACGTAGACGTCCTCGTGCGCGTGATTCTTGCTCTTGGCCCGATTGACGACGATTTCGGCGCCGGGTAAGTGCATGTCGATCGCCACGTGATAAATGTTGCCTTTCGCATGATGCTTGTGTGGCGCCTCGACCGTTACCCTGCAGCGCATGATCTGCTGCGAGAATTGCTCGAGCTTGCCGATGCGCTCTTCGATTGCGCTTTGCACGGCGTCCGAGTGGTCCATGTTAAGAAAGACGATGTCTAGCGGAATGGTCATGTCGAGATTTCTCCCAATATCATGTGCATAGCGATGGCTCTCCGAGCGAGGCATCGGCTTTGTCGAGATGCTCGACGAGCCAGCGCCGGGCGTGCTCGGCCACCAGTTGTAGTGTTCCCGGCTCCTCGAACAAGTGCGTTGCGCCCGGAACGATGACGAGCTGTTTCTCGCACTCTAGCATCGCGAGCGCCTGCTCGTTGAGTTCCAGCACCTGGGGGTCGCGGTCGCCGACGATCAGCAGCGTCGGGCTCTGGACGTCAGGCAGGGCCCTGCTCGCAAGATCCGGCCTGCCGCCCCGCGAGACGACCGCGGCGATCGGATGGTTCGAATCGGCCGCTGCGATCAATGCTGCGGCCGCCCCGGTGCTCGAGCCGAAGTAGCCGAGCCGCTCGGCTTCGGGATGAGACGCGACGAGCCATTCGGTGACCGCGACGAGGCGCGCGCCGAGAAACTCGATGTCGAATCGGAATTGCGCTGTGACCTGATCGATGCGCTCTTCGGCGACGGTCAGAAGGTCGAACAGAAACGTGCCGAGCTGCGCGGATTGCAGGTGCTCAGCAACCATGTGGTTTCGAGGGCTGTGCCTGCCGCTGCCGCTGCCGTGCGCAAACAGCACGATGCCCCGGCATTGCTCGGGAATTTCGAGAATACCGTACAGTGGCTCACCGCCAACCTCGATTTCGACCTGATCCGCGACGAAGGCCACGGGCTTCAGGGATTGGTCGGATCGCTGGAGCCGGCTGAAACCCACAGCCCCTTGTCGCAACGAAGCAGTGCCGTGCCGCTCTTGACGACCGTCCCGTCGGAGTAGGCCTCATCGTTGAAATAGCAGACGGGCTCGGGCGGAATTTCCTGGCGCAGAACTTCCGTGTCCTCGTCGGTCTCAGCGGCAATCGGGGAATTCCTGCGTTCCGGATCCGGGCTGCCGAGGTCAGGCGTCGGTGTCGTCATCTGGGGCGCTCTCGTGCTTTCGTTGCCAAAATAAGTGACTTGCGATTGTGTCCGCGACGCTGCGACCGGCCTATACGTAGATGCCACTAAGGCCGGCGCAACGCGAGATTGGTCTCGTGCTTTCGCAACGGCGTAGTATGTAAATACCCGAATCGCGAAGGGCCGAATTTCAACTCAGACTCCGGGGTTTCCGCAGACTGCGCGAAGCTGAATAAACGAGCGAATGGAACGGCGAACGCACATTGCAATCTGGTACTACCTCATAGCGTTCATCGCTGTGCTCTGGCTGCGTGACCTCTGGGTAGCCACGCAACGCGTCGAAGACATCAGCTATGACGAGTTCCAGATAGCGCTCGAGGCAGGGCGGATCGACGAGGTGCAGATCTCCGGCGACATGCTGCGCGGGACCTACAGCAATCCGTCCCCGGGCGGACCCGCCGAGTTTCAGACTCCGCGCGTCGATCCGGCGCTCGTCGATGAGCTTGCCGAGCACGACGTGACGTTCCGCGGCGTCGTCGAGAACACGTTCCTCAGGGACGTTCTTTCCTGGGTGTTGCCGGCACTCGTTTTCGTGGGTCTGTGGCTGTTCATCCTGCGTCGAGTCGTGGAGAAACAGGGCATGGGCGGGATGATGACGATCGGCCGCAGCAAGGCCAAGGTTTACATGGAGCGCGACACCAAGGTCACGTTTGCCGATGTCGCGGGCGTCGACGAGGCCAAGGCGGAGCTCGAAGAGATCGTCGAGTTCCTGCGAAATCGCGAGCGTTATGGCCGGCTCGGCGCCAGGGCGCCGAAAGGCGTCCTGCTGGTCGGACCCCCGGGCACCGGCAAGACGCTGCTTGCGCGTGCCGTCGCCGGCGAGGCCGGGGTCCCGTTTTTCTCGATCAATGGCTCGGAGTTCGTCGAAATGTTCGTCGGCGTGGGCGCAGCGCGCGTGCGCGACCTGTTTCAGCAGGCTCGCCAGCAGGCGCCGGCGATCATTTTCATTGACGAGCTCGACGCGCTGGGGCGTGTCCGCGGCGTCAGCCCGGTCGGCGGGCACGATGAGAAGGAGCAGACGCTCAACCAGTTGCTTGCCGAGCTCGACGGGTTCGATCCGACCGCCGGACTGATCCTGCTGGCAGCGACCAACCGGCCGGAAATCCTGGATCCGGCGCTGCTTCGCGCCGGTCGGTTCGATCGGCAGGTGCTGGTCGACCGGCCGGACCGCATCGGTCGCGTTCAGATCCTCGGCGTGCACATCAAGAAGGTGACGCTCGATCCTGACGTCGATCCGGAGAAAATAGCGGCGCTCACCCCGGGCTTCTCGGGCGCCGATCTTGCGAATCTCGTCAACGAGGCTGCGCTTCTCGCAACGCGTCGCGGTGCGGATGCCGTTGGGTTCCGGGACTTCACCGAGGCAGTCGAGCGCATCGTCGCCGGGCTCGAGAAGCGCAATCGCCTGCTGAACGAGAACGAGCGCAGAATCGTCGCCTATCACGAGATGGGGCATACGCTCGTGGCCATGAATCTCCAGGGAACGGACCCGATCCACAAAGTCTCGATCATTCCGCGCGGTGTCGGTTCGCTCGGCTACACGATTCAGCGGCCGACGGAAGACCGTTTCCTCATGACTCGCCTGGAGCTCGAAAACAAGCTCGCCGTTCTGCTCGGGGGGCGCGCCGCCGAGCAGCTCGTTTTTGAACAGAATTCGACCGGTGCGGCCGACGACCTCACCAAGGCGACCGAAATTGCTCGCAGCATGGTGACTCGCTACGGCATGGATGAGCAGCTCGGGCACGCCACGTACGAGACCGAGCACCCCAGCTTTCTCGGCATGCCGCAGAGTCCGGCGCGGCACCGCCTGAGTGAGGCGACGGCGCAGCGCATCGACGAGTCGGTTCGCCAGATCGTGCAGACCGCCTTCGAGCGTGCGACGGCGTTGCTCGAGGAGAATCGGGTGCTGCTGAACGAGGGCGCCGCCCAGCTGCTCGCGCGTGAGACGCTCGACGAATCCGAGCTCGCGGCACTCTTCGCGAATCGGCCCGGGCCGGCCGCGGCGCCACCGTCTTGAGCCGAAGGGCCTGGCACACGCTGCCGGTCGAGGACGTTGCGGCCGAGCTCGGAGCCGACGCCGAGCATGGGCTGAGCGCCGTCGAGGCCGCCTCGCGTCTGTCGCTGCACGGCAGGAACGAGACGGAGCAGCAGAAGCAGCGCACGCTGCCGGCCATCGTCGCCGCGCAGCTGACCGACGTCATGATTCTGATCCTGTTTGCGGCGGCCCTCATCTCGGGCCTGCTCGGAGAGCTCGGCGACATGATCACGATCCTGGTCATCGTCGTGCTCAACGCCGTCGTGGGCTCGACCCAGGAGTTTCGGGCCCAGCGTGCCCTGGCCGCGCTCGCCAGGCTGTCGGCACTCAAGGCGACCGTCGTTCGCGATGGCGAAACAGTGGAAATCGATGCCGGGCTGCTGGTACCAGGAGACCGGGTGCTGCTCGTGGCGGGCGACGTCGTGCCCGCCGATCTGAGGCTGACCGAAGCGACCGAATTCGAGACCGATGAAGCGACGCTGACCGGCGAATCGGCCACGATCGACAAGCATACGCAAGCCCTTTCTGCCGAGGACCTGCCGATCGGCGATCGCCGCAACCTCGCATTCAAGTCGACCTCGGTGACGAAGGGGAATGCGACGGGGCTCGTCACGGCGACCGGCCGCGAGACCGAGATCGGTCGGATTGCAGCGCTGCTGACGGGGCGCCGCCGTCAGCTGACCCCACTGCAGCAGCGGCTCGCACGCTTCACGCGGCGGCTGGCCGTGATCGTCATTTGCGTTTGCGCCGTCGTGTTCGCCCTCGGGCTGCTGCGCGGCGAGCCGGCCGGATTGATGTTCTTCGTCGCCATGAGCCTTGCGGTCGCCGCCGTGCCCGAGGCCCTGCCGGCCGTCGTCACTGTGTCGCTCGCTTTCGGCGCGCGAACGCTGAATCGGCATCGTAGCCTTGCGCGCCGCCTGACCGCGGTCGAGGCGCTTGGGTCCGTCACTTTCATTTGCGCAGACAAGACCGGGACGCTGACCGAGAACCGGATGAAGGTGGCTCGCATCCGTTGCGACGCTGCCGACGGCGAATCGGTCGGCGAGCTCACCGGCCCGCTCGGCCGATCCCTGGGCTGCGCGATGGCGCTCTGCAACGATGTCGTCGAGGCAAACGCGGGCGACCCGACCGAGCTCGCGCTCGTGCGCGATGCCGACTCGGCGGGCTTCGCGAAGCAGGGTCTGCTCGAAGCGCAGCCGTTGCTCGAGACCTTTCCTTTCGACTCCGACCGCAAGCTCATGACCACGGTGCATGCCCTGGACGGGGCGGAGGTCGCTTACGTCAAGGGCGCGCCCGAGCAGCTGCTGGAGCGATGCTCACGGGCGTACGCCGGGGAGGCCGGTAGCGCTCCCGGTTTCGACGCCGAAGCGCTGCACGCGCAGGCCGACGCGCTTGCGGGCGAGGGCTACCGGGTCCTCGCCTTCGCCCTCGGGGAAAAGCCGGCAACGGGGGCCGAACGAGTCCGCGACGACTACGAAACCGACCTCGCGTTCCTCGGTCTCGTCGCGCTGCATGATCCGATCCGGGAAGAGGTGCCGCAGGCGATCGAGGACTGTCACACGGCCGGCATCACCGTCGTCATGATCACGGGCGACCATCCGAGCACAGCGCGGCACATTGCCGAGACGATCGGGCTCATGGACGGCGACGCCGAGCTTATGACCGGGCAGCAGCTCGCCGAGCTGTCGGACGAGGCGCTCGCGAGGCTCGTCGGTCGGGTTCGTGTCTATGCGCGCGTCGACCCGGCGCAGAAAATCCGGATCGTCGAGGCCTTGCAGGCGAACGGCGAGCACGTCGCCATGACGGGCGACGGCGTCAACGATGCGCCGGCCCTGCGCCAGGCGACGATCGGCGTGGCGATGGGGCAGCGAGGCACGGACGTCGCCCGCGAGACGGCGGATATCGTCTTGCTCGACGACAACTTCGCGACGATTGTCGTTGCCATCCGCGAGGGGCGCCGCGTTTACGACAACATCCGGAAATTCGTCCGCTACACGATGACGAGCAACACGGGTGAGATTGGCGTCTTGCTGATTGCCCCGCTGCTTGCGCTGCCGATTCCGCTGCAGCCGATCCACATCCTCTGGATCAATCTGGTCACCGATGGCCTGCCCGGGCTCGCGTTCACTTTCGAGCGGGGCGAGGCGAACCTGATGCGGCGGGCGCCGCGGTCGCCGACCGAGAGCGTGTTTGCGCATGGCCTGTGGAAGCACATGTTGTGGATCGGAGCGCTGCTCGTGTTGCTCGCGCTGCTGCCCGCAGCCTGGATCGACACAGCAGATCAGGGGCGCTGGCAGACGATGGTGTTCACGACGCTGGTCGTCGCGCAGCTGCTGCAGGCGCTTTCCCTGCGTTCGGAATCGCGTTCGATCATTTCGCTCGGCATCCTGAGCAACCGCTACATGGCGGTCACCGTGGTCTTGTCCCTGCTGGCCCAGCTCGTCGTGGTCTATACGCCGTTCTTCAATCGTGTCCTGCACACGGTGCCGTTGTCGCTCGCGGATTTCTCTCTCTGCCTGCTGCTCGCGCTCATCATCGTGCCGATGATCGAGACGCAGAAGTGGCTGAGCCGGAGGATGCAGTGAGTCGCGCGAGCCATTCGGCACACGGGTCGCTGCGGGACACGCCGGGCACCTTCGCGTGACCTGGCAGCACCAGGAAAAGCAAGGGAGGAACCCGATTTTGCGTTATCGTAATCTGATGCATTCGGCGAAAAGAAAGTGGCAGCCGCCGGAAGAGATGCCGGGGCCTGGCGGGCCTGCCGAGATTCCGGAGCCCGCGCCGGAGCAGGCCCCGCCGACTCAGCCCGAGGTGCCGGTCACACCCGAGACAACGCCGTCGCCGGCGCCGCCCGAGGTGCCGCCCGACTCGGGTCGTTAATCGGCTCCTGGCTCGGCCCGGGCGCGGGTGAGGCTCGTGGCGGCGGCCTCGAGATACCAGGTCGTCTGGGCGATCCACTTACCTTTCGCTGCTTGGTCGAGATCGTCGCCTAGGTGCCAGGCACTGACATAAGCCCGGACGAAAGCGCGACGGCTGCGGTAAAAGTCGACCAGCGCGTCGGGCACGGCGTCAGCGCAGGTTTCGCGATAGAGCTCGAGTAGGCGCAGAGCCACATCGGCCCGGCCCAGTCGTTCGCACTCGAGCGTCAGAAACACGACTTCCTCGGCGGTGTCGAGCTGCCTCAGATCGGACGAGAACTCGAGGCAATCGATGATCTGCGGATGCTCGTTCAGGAAAACGTGCTCGGGGCGAAGGTCGCCGTGGGCGTCGCGAATCCGGCCCTGTCGAATCCGCTGCGACAGCAGTTCAGTATGGCTGTCGACGAACCCGCAATGGGCTTCGGCGATTCGCCGAATCGCCGCGCGCTGCGGGCGCAGCTCGGCTTGCCTGAAACCCTTTGCATTGCGCCTGGCCTGCTGTTTCAGCCGGGCCGCATAGTCCGCTGCGGTCCAGGGCGCAGGGACCGCGCGGGCGTAGAACCCGCAAAGTGTCTGCATGAGCCCCTGCAGCCGAACATCTCCGACGTCGATCCGCGGCAGCTGATTCTCGAGCGTTGCGTCGTCCGGCAACCGATGCATCTTGACCAGCCAGTCGACGGGGCGCGTGTCGCACTCGAGTCGCAGCTCCGATCCCCGGCGACCGAGCGCGACGACGCCGATATAGGTCTCGCCGGCCAGCCGCCGATTCAGCGCGA
>DATCZB010000163.1:0-3719 GCA_036526155.1 Gammaproteobacteria bacterium | reverse complement strand
GCGAACCGCGAGACGGTCGCCGGCCAGAATCCTGACCGAAGGCAGCTTCGTGACGGTAAGGCCGTCGCCGCGCTCGATGCGATCGACACGCATCTCGTTGTCCGTGAGTGCGAGCGTCTCCGCGAAGGTCATGCCGCAGGCCGTGCTCGCGTCGTGGATGTGAAACAACGCGTCGAAAACCCGAGGAGAGCGGTCGGCCAGCGGCGGCTTACGCTCGGGTATAAGGCGCGGCGCTATCAACCAGAGATAGATGATGCCGAGCGTACCGACGATAAGAACCGGCCAAGTGAACGCGAACATGTCGAAGGGCGCAAGACCCTGTTCCTCGGCGATGCCGACGACGAGCAGATTCGTCGAGGTGCCGATGGTCGTCGCCATGCCGCCCAGGAGGGTCGCGAATCCAATGGGCATGAGAATGGCAGACGGAGCCAGCTTGTTGCGGTGCGCAACGCCGATCAGCATGGGCAGAAGCATGACGACAATTGGTGTGTTGTTGACGAACGCGCTCAACGCCGCGGCGATGTACAGCGTCAGCAGGCTCGCCAGCATCGGCCGGGCGGTCCACGCTTTGGCAAGAGACAGGGCGAGCGGCTGCAACGCGCCGGTCCCCTCGAGCCCCCGGCCCATGATCATGAGCGCGCAAATCGTGATGAGCGCCTCGTTGCCGAAGCCAATGAGGAACGACGTCGGCGCCAGCCGGCTACCCTCGGCGTCATACGGAAATACCTGAAAGGTCAGCAGCAGGATGATGAGAATGGCGAGGCCCGACGCCTCCAGCGGAATTCGATCCCGCGTGAAGAGATACAGCGCGAGAGGCGTCAGCAGCAGAACGAAGATACCGTGGGGGTCCGGTAGGCTGGGCACGTATTGCTTCTTGGATTATTGCCTGCCCCCCTAATACCATGCCTTAAGAGTCATCGCCAACTTCTTATTCCTCACCGTGTCTGACGAAAAAGCTTCTAAGCCGCCGCTCGCGCTCGAAAACTATCTGGGTGTGTACCGCTACAGCCGACAGGCCGTCGAGCTCGTCTGGAGCACGCACAAGGGGCTCACTGTCGCGTTCGCTTTGCTGACGCTAGCCGCGGGATTGCTGCCGGCCGGTGTCGCCTACGTCGGCAAGCTCATCATCGACTCGGTAGTCGCGGCAATCGCGCTCGTTCAGGCGGGCGAGCCTGCGCCGTATCTCGACGTGCTCGTGTTCGTCGGGATTGAAGGTGTACTGGTAGCGGGTGTCGCGGCCGTGCAGCGCGGTATCGGCTTCTGCCAGTCCCTGCTCAGGATTCTTTTGAGTCAGCGTGTCAATACGCTGATCCTCGAGAAAGCGCTGACGCTCGAGCTTGCGCAGTTCGAGGACTCGGAGTTCTATGACAAGCTCAATCGCGCCCGGCAGGAAGCCTCGAGCCGCCCGCTGGCGCTCGTCAACAAGACCTTCGGGCTCGCGCAGCACGGCATATCGCTCGCGAGCTACGCGGCATTGTTGCTGCAGTTCTCTCCCTGGGCCGTCGCCGTCCTTTTGATTGCCGGCGTTCCGGCTTTTGTTGCCGAGACGCACTTCTCGGGCGAGCGATTTCGCTTCTTCAGGCATCGCTCACCGGACCGACGCCGGCTGCTCTACCTGGAGATGGTCCTCGCGCGCGAGGATCACGCGAAGGAAGTACAGCTATTCCAGCTCGGTCCGGAGCTGCTGAAGCGCTATCGCGCGATCTTCCGTGACTTATTCGATGAAGAGCGCAGCCTGACGATTCGGCGCGACAGCTGGGGGCTGGCGCTGGGATTATTGACGAACCTCGCTTTCTACGGCGCCTATGCCTGGATCGCCGTCGCAACCATTCAGGGTGCCATCACGCTCGGCGAGATGACGATGTATCTGCTCGTATTCAAACAGGGCCAGTCGTCGGTCTCCGCGATGTTGAGCGCGATCGGCGGAATGTACGAGGATAACCTGTATCTCTCGAATCTCTACGAATACCTCGACCAGCCCGTGCCGGTCAGGAGTCGCGCGGCTTTACGCGGCCCACAGCCCGACGCCGGACTCAGGTTCGAGAACGTCGGTTTCACCTATCCTGGCGCGGCTCATCCGGCGCTCGAGGGACTAGACCTCGAGATCGCGCCGGGCCAAAGCGTGGGAATCGTGGGTCGCAACGGCTCTGGCAAGACGACATTGATCAAGCTGCTCGCGGGTCTTTACTCACCCGACACCGGTCGCATCAGTTATCAGGGTCTCGACCTCGAAGAGTGGGACGCGGATGCGCTGCGGGCTTCGATCGGCATCATTTTCCAGGACTTCATGCGATATCAGTTTCCGGTTGGCGAGAACATCGGCGTAGGCGACGCCGACAATCTTCGCAACGAGGAGCGCTGGGTCGAAGCGGCCGAGATGGGCCGTGCAGCGAGCTTTATCGACAGGCTGCCGCAGGGCTACGCCACCCAGCTCGGACGCTGGTTCAATCGCGGCCAGGAGCTTTCCGTCGGACAGTGGCAGCGCATCGCGCTCGCGCGCGCGTTCATGCGCTCGGCGGCCGACATTCTGGTTCTCGACGAGCCGACGGCCTCGATGGATTCCGAGACCGAAGCCGAGATCTTCGAGCACTTTCAGTCGCTGACGGCCGACAAGATCGCGATTCTCATCTCGCACCGGTTCTCGACCGTCAGGCGCGCCGACCTGATCATCGTCATGGATCGCGGGCGGATCGTCGAGCGCGGCGGGCACGACGAGCTCATGGCGCTGGGGGGCCGCTACGCGGAGCTGTTCGAGCTGCAGGCGCGGGCATACCGGTAGGAAGAAACAGACCAGGTCCACAGACCAGGGTCTGTGGACCTGGTCTGTTTCTTTCCTACGCCGGGAGCTGCGGTACAATCCGACTCCCGCGAGGCATACCGCCATGTCAACTCCCGCAACAGAGCCCGTCTCACGCGCCGATATCTTCTTTGCCGAGAAGGATCAGGCGCTGCGCGAAGATGTCCACAGGCTCGGAGAGCTCGTCGGAGAGCTCGTGCGCGATCAGGGCGGTGAAGCGCTGTTTGACCTCGTCGAGGCCGCACGCCGCGCCTCAATCGCCCGGCGCGAGGGCGATGCCGCCGCACAGAACGAACTCGAGACGCTACTGTCGGCGTTGACGCCGCGTTCGGCCCGCGACTTCATTCGCGCGTTCTCGACCTATTTCCAGATGGTGAACATGGCGGAGAAAGTGCACCGCATACGCCGCCGGCGGGCATATCTAAGGGACGCTGACATCCATCAGCCACTCGGATTCGTCGATACCCTGGGCAAGCTCAGGGAGTCCGGCGTCGATGCCGAGTCGATCGAGGGAGTGCTGAGTAATGTTTCCGTGGAGCCGGTATTCACGGCTCACCCGACCGAGGCGACGCGAAGGACGCTGCTGCGCAAGCAGCAAAATATCGCGCGGCACCTCGTCGAGATGCTCGATCCCTATATGACGCCGCAGGAAGAGCGGGCGACGCTCGGTCGAATCAGGATGGAGATGACGACGGGCTGGCAGACGGAAGAGCATCCGGACACGGCCGTTCGCGTGAGTGACGAGGCCGAGCACGTCCTGTTCTTCCTGACCGACGTGCTCTACCGGATGATTCCGCCGTTTTACGAGAGCCTCGAGGAAGCCATCGAGACCGTCTACCCCGAGCATGGCGGACGGCCGCATGTTCCGACGCTGATCCGCTTCGGTTCCTGGGTCGGCGGCGACATGGACGGCAACCCGAAC
>DATCZB010000162.1:0-5702 GCA_036526155.1 Gammaproteobacteria bacterium | reverse complement strand
GTCATCGCCGCCGCCGATGACCACGACATTCTTGTCCCTGGCATCGATGAAATCTTCACCGGGACTGCCGTCGATAAGGCTCCTGGTGCTGGCCGTCAGGTACTCCATGGCGAAATGGACGCCGTCGAGATCCCGGCCGGGAATGTCCAGGTCGCGCGGCACGGTAGCGCCGGTTGCGAGCAGCAGGGCGTCGAAGTCCCGGCGCAGCGCCGCCGGGTCGACGTTGCGCCCGACATCGGCATCGGTGACGAATTCCACGCCCGACTGCCGCATGAGCTCGATGCGGCGATCGACGACGCCTTTGTCCAGCTTCATGTTCGGGATGCCGTACATCAGGAGCCCGCCAATTCGGTCGGCGCGCTCGAACACGGTCACGCCATGACCGACCTTGACGAGCTGGTCGGCGGCAGCGAGACCTGCGGGGCCCGACCCGACGATCGCAACTCGCTTGCCAGTCGCCGGTGCCGGCGCATGCGCCCTGACCCAGCCCTCGGCAAATCCCCGGTCGATGATCGCGTTCTCGATGTTCTTGATCGTGACCGGCGGGTCGGTAATGCCGAGGACGCAGGATCCCTCGCATGGTGCCGGGCAGGTGCGGCCGGTGAACTCCGGAAAATTGTTCGTCTTGTGCAGCCGGTCGAGGGCATCCTTCCAGCGGCCCCGATAGACGAGGTCGTTCCACTCGGGGATAAGGTTGTCGATCGGGCAGCCATCGTTCGATTGGCAGAAGGGGACGCCGCAATCCATGCAGCGAGCGGCCTGCTCGGTCAACCTGACCTCCAGCGGCTCGGTGTAAATCTCGTCGAAATCACCGATCCGCTCGCCGGCATCGCGATACGGCACGGGCTTGCGCGTATATTCCTTGAATCCTGTCGGCTTACCCATTGCTAACCCTATTGCTGGATCTGGAGCGCTTTCAGCGTTGCCGTGTCTTCGTCATGAACGAGGGATTCCATCTCCTCATCATGACGAAGACGTTCCTGCAGGACGCGCTTGTAATCGACCGGCATGATCTTGACGAACTCGCGCAGAATCTGCGGCCACCGCTCGAGGACTTCCTGAGCCACGGGTGAATTGGTGAGCTCCCGGTGTTGCTCGATCAGCTCGAGCAGCTCGGCAATATCGTCGTCTTCCTCTACCGCCTCGAGATCGACCGTGCCCATGTTGCAGCGCGCGGCAAACTCTTGCTCGGGGTCCCAGACGTAAGCGACGCCACCCGACATGCCGGCGGCGAAGTTGCGTCCCGTCGGTCCGAGGATCACGACGCGGCCGCCCGTCATGTATTCGCAGCCATGATCGCCCACGCCTTCGATGACGGCGAGCGCGCCGGAGTTGCGAACGCAGAATCGCTCGGCGCTGATGCCGCGGAAGAACGCGCGGCCACCGGTCGCGCCATAGAGCGCGACGTTGCCGATCAGTATGTTCTCTTCGGCCTTGAACGTGCTTTCACGCGGCGGATAGATGACGATCTCGCCGCCGGAAAGGCCCTTGCCGACATAGTCGTTGGCGTCGCCCTCGAGCTCTAGTGTTATGCCCGGTGCCAGGAACGCGCCAAAGCTTTGCCCGGCGGAGCCCGTGAAGCGAATGTGGATGGTGCCGGGGTTGAGTCCCCGCTCGCCCCATCGATTGACGACGGCATTGCTCAGCATCGTGCCGACGGTCCGGTTGGTGTTGACGATCGGCAACTCGATCTGCGTCGTTTCGTTGCTGTCGTGGAGCGTTTTCTCGGCGAGGCTGATCAGCCGGTTGTCGAGCGCCAGGTTCAGTCCGTGATCCTGCTCGCGCGTGCAATAGACGTCGGCGTTCTCGTGCGGCTTTCTGGCTGGTTCCAGAATCGGCGACAGATCGAGGCCCGATGCCTTCCAGTGATCGATTGCCGGCGCAGGCTCGAGCACGTCAGTGCGGCCGATCATGTCCGTGATTCGGCGGAAGCCGAGTTGCGCCATGATGCGACGCGCCTCTTCGGCAACCATGAACAGGTAGTTGACGACATGGTCGGGATGCCCGGTGAATTTCTTGCGCAGAACCGGATCCTGGGTGGCGATGCCGACAGGACAGGTGTTGAGATGGCACTTGCGCATCATGATGCAGCCCATGGCGATCAGGGGAGCCGTGGAGAAGCCCATCTCCTCGGCGCCCAGGAGTGCCGCGATGACGACGTCGCGCCCGGTCCTCAAACCGCCATCGGTCTGCAGAACGGTGCGGCTTCGAAGGTCGTTCATGACGAGAGTCTGATGGGTCTCGGCGATGCCGAGCTCCCACGGCAGGCCTGCATGCTTGATGCTCGTCAGCGGCGAGGCGCCCGTGCCACCCGAGTCGCCTGAGATCAGCACATGATCGGCATGCGCCTTGACCACGCCGGCCGCGATCGTCCCGACGCCGATTTCCGAGACGAGCTTGACCGATATTCTTGCTTTCGGATTCGCATTCTTGAGGTCGTGGATGAGCTGCGCCAGGTCCTCGATCGAATAGATGTCATGGTGCGGCGGCGGGCTGATCAATCCGACCCCGGGAGTCGAATACCTGATGCTGGCAATGACTTCGTCGACCTTCTTGCCCGGCAGCTCACCGCCTTCGCCGGGCTTCGCGCCCTGTGCCATCTTGATCTGCAGCTCGTCGGCGTTGGCGAGATAGAACGCCGTCACGCCGAAGCGGCCCGATGCGATCTGCTTGATCGCCGAGCGTCGCGACGTGCCGTCCGGTGACGGCTGGAAGCGTTCCGGGTCTTCGCCACCTTCACCGGTGTTGCTCTTGCCGCCGAGCCGATTCATTGCGACCGCCAGCGCTTCGTGCGATTCCTGGGAGATCGAGCCGAAGCTCATCGCCCCGGTGCAGAAGCGCTTGACGATCTCGCTGGCGGGCTCGACTTGGTCGAGGCTGATCGATTCGCGCTCTTTGAACTCGAGCAAACCGCGCAGCGTGCAGCTCTCTCGCGCCTGCTTGTTGATCACAGCGGCGAACTGCTCGTAAGCGCTCTCGTCGTTTCTTCGTGCAGCAACCTGCAGCGAGAAAATCGATTGCGGTTCCCAGGCATGCCGCTCGCCGGTGCTGCGCCAATGGAACTCGCCGGGGTTCGGCAGTGCCTCGAGTCGCGGCTCGGACTCCTCCGGGTAGCCGATGGCGTGGCGGCGCATTGCCTCTTGCTGCAGCACGTCAAACCTGACGCCTTGCAGACGACTGACGGTTCCGGCAAAGCACTTGCTGACGACCTCGTCGGCCAGCCCCAGCGCTTCGAAGATCTGCGCGCCCTTATAGGATTGCAGTGTCGAGATTCCCATCTTCGCCATGACCTTGAGCATGCCTTTGGCGACGCCCTTGCGGTAACTGGCGACGAGACGAGTATCGGCCTCGACAAGCCCGTCCTCCCGCGCCTGCCAGAGCGCTTCGAACGCGAGATACGGGTTGATCGCGTCGGCGCCGTAGCCGACCAGCAGGCAGTGGTGGTGAACTTCGCGCGCCTCGCCCGTTTCGAGAACGATGCCGATGCGGGTTCGCTTGGCGCGGCCGACGAGATGATGGTGCACGGCGCCGCAGGCAAGCAGGGCACTGACCGGCACGCGGTCGGGCCCGATACCGCGGTCGGACAGCACGACGATACTGTAGCCATCGTCGATTGCTGCTTCCGCCTCGGTGCAGATTCGGCCGAGTGTAGCCACCATGGCTCCCGGCCCGGTGTCGCGATCGAAGCAGATGTCGATCGTTCGCGACTTCCAGCCGCGATGATCCATGCTCTTGATCGCGTCAATCTCGCCGTTGGTCAGGATCGGGTGGCGCATCCTGAGCCGGTGTGCGTGCTCAGGCGTAGAGTCGAGCAGATTGCCCTCGGGGCCGATATAGCACTCGAGCGACATGATGATCTCTTCGCGAATCGAGTCGATCGGCGGGTTCGTCACCTGCGCGAAGAGTTGCTTGAAATAGTCGTAGATCATGCGGGGCTGATCGGACAGGCACGCGAGCGCGCTGTCGTTGCCCATCGAGCCCACAGGATCGCGCAGCTCCTGGATCAGCGGCAGCAGCATGAACTGCATCGTCTCGGTGGTGTAACCGAAAGCCTGCATCCGCGGCAGTATCGAGTCGCGATCCCAGTCCGCGGCCACTTCCTCGGGGTCGAGCTGGCTCATGCTGAAGCGCTGCTCCTCGAGCCACTCGCCATAGGGATGCCGGCTGGCAAAATCGTGCTTGAGCTCCTCGTCGGGGATCAGGCAGCCGCGTTCGAAATCGATGAGGAACATTCGGCCGGGCTGCAGGCGTCCTTTGGCCTTTACATTTGCCGGATCCACGGGCACCACGCCGACTTCGCTCGCCATGATCACGCGCTCGTCGTGAGTCAGGTAGTAACGGCTGGGCCGGAGGCCATTGCGGTCGAGCACGGCGCCGATGTAATGGCCGTCGGTGAAGGCGATCGAAGCCGGGCCGTCCCAGGGCTCCATGATGCAGGACTGGTACTCATAGAAGTCCTTCTTGTCGGCCGACATCAGGTCGTTCTTCTGCCAGGCTTCCGGCACCATCATCATCACGGCTTCCTGCAGGGAGCGACCCGTCATCAGCAGGAACTCGAGCACATTGTCGAAACAGCCGGAGTCGGAGGTGTCCGGCTCGACGACCGGGAACAGCTTCTTCAAAGAATCGCCGAAGAGCTCCGACTGCATGACGCCCTCGCGCGCCCGCATCCAATTGATATTGCCGCGAAGCGTGTTGATCTCGCCGTTGTGGGACATGAAGCGGTTCGGCTGCGCCCGGTCCCAGCTCGGCAGCGTGTTGGTCGAGAACCTCGAGTGCACCATCGCGATGTGGGTGGTGTAGTCAGGATCCCGGATGTCGGGATAGAACTGCGGCACCTGCTCCGGCGTCAGCATCCCCTTGTAGATGATGACCTTGGTCGACAGGCTGCAGACGAAGAAGGACTGCGCCTGCGTCAGTCCAAGCTCTGTTCTGAGCCTGCGGCTTGCGCGTTTACGGATCAGGTAGAGCTTGCGCTCGAAGGCATCGCCTTCGACGCCGTCGCCGGCCGCGATAAAGAGCTGCTCGATGACGGGCTGCGCCCGGCGCGCCGTCTTGCCGAGGTCTGCGCCGTCAGGATCGACAGGCACCTCTCGCCAGCCAACGAGTTGCTGGCCCTCCTCGGCACACATCTCGGCAATGACGCGCTTGCAGGTCTCGCGCTCGGCATCGTCGTTCGGCAGGAAGACATTGCCGGCGGCAAACTTGCCCGGCGGCGGCAAATCGACTCCGAGGCTGGTCTTGGCAACCTTGGCCAGAAATTCGTGCGGCAGTGCCGTGAGTATGCCCGCGCCATCTCCGGTGTTGGGCTCGGCACCGCGGGCGCCGCGATGGTCCATCCGGCAGAGCAGATGGTCGGCGTCGACCACGATCTGATGGCTGCGCTCACCCTTGATGTGGGCAACGAAACCGACGCCGCAGCTGTCGTGCTCGAAATCGGGATGATAGAGACCGGTGGCTGCTGGCCGGCCGGCGCTTCCGAGTCGCGTTGATCTCTCGTATCCCGCAGTCATGACTTTCCCTGGCGGAGTCGGCGAGTTCCGCTTCTTGTTTCGTGGTTGTGCAGGATCCGGCTGTCAAAGCCGGTCAGCGCGTGCTGCAGCCAAAAAAACGGCCGCGGCGAAGCCCTCGCAGGGCGCCGGAGCAATCCTGTGCCGACCGATTACTATATGAAACCGGTGGTTGCAGAGTCAATCTGAGCG
>DATCZB010000161.1:0-4474 GCA_036526155.1 Gammaproteobacteria bacterium | reverse complement strand
GCGTTGCACGCTGAGCACGGCGTATCGCGACGCGGTCTCGGCCGACCAGCTGCGCGTGCCCGGCGATCTCTCGATTCCCGACGAGACGGATGCGCTCCGAGTCCCCGGGCCGGCGTCGCCGGGCGAGGATGCAGGCAGCAGCGACGTGTGCCTCGAGTTCTCGCCGGCCCTGCAGACCGCGCCGGAAGGGCAGCAGCAAAGCGACGATTGAGGCCGGCTGCGTCCTGGCTCGCCGTTGCGGTTTGCGGCTGTGTAGAATCCGCGGTGCTGGAACTTTCCCCGGGGCACAGACAAAGCAAGCATGCGTCTGAAAGATACGGCGACAGGCTACGGCTGGATTTCGATTCTGCTGCACTGGGTCACGGCAGTGCTCATTCTGTATCTGTTGTACCTCGGCAGCACGATAGGGAGCCTCGAGCCCGAGCTGCGCAGCGAAGCGATCCTGCGGCACACCTCGGTCGCGATCGTCTCGTATGTATTGCTGGTCGCGCGGGTCGTCTGGCGCATCGTCTACCCCCATCCCGGACCGACGCCGGAGCAGCGCGGCTGGGCCCACACGGCCGGCAAGTGGACTCACTACGCGATGCTCGTTGCGATTGCGGCGATGCTGATTTCCGGCCCGCTGATGCAGTTCAGCTACGGGCGCGACATCCAGGTGTTCGACTGGTTCGTGATTCCGACGCCGATCGACGCCTCGTTCGGCCTGGCCGCGTTTCTGCACCGAGTGCACACCTACGCTGCCATCTTCATCTTTGTGGCCCTCGTGCTCCATGTCGGCGGTGTCTACAAGCACACGGCATTCAATCAGGACGGCACGCTTGCGAAGATCATCATTCCGGGGAGACAATCGGGCGAAGCGGCTGAAAGTGCCGGTGGGCCAGGCCGGGAGGGGGAGCCATGAGAGCCAGTCAACTTGGAGTTGCGGTCGTGTCGCTGGGCGCCGTCGCGGCGGGCGTCGTGTCGACCGGCGCGGCCAGAGCCGAAGGCGAATCAGTCGGGCCTGCGCTCTGGATGCCGTCGATGAATGTCTTCAGACGGTATTCGTCTGCCGATCCCGAGCCCATCTTCTCGTTTTACAGTGACGTGCTGGGCCATGAGCGGCTGACCGAATACGATGTCGGCGGTGCGACGGGGGTCATGCGGATTCGCGCCGGGGCCACCGAGCTCAAGTTCACTGGCGACACTCAGGATCAGCATTACGAGTCCGGCGGGGTCGACAACGCGACCGGGTTGCGCTTGTGGACTTTTTTCTACTCGGACCGGGATGCGCTGATCGCACGATTCGAAAACCATGGGCTGCCGGCGCCCGAGTTCGTGCCGGTCGGCAACACAGGGCGGCTCTCGGCACTCGTCAGCGATCCCGAGGGCGAGCTCGTCCAGCTGATCATTACCGGCGACCCGGCCGGAACGACATACGATGAGGTCGAAGTCGGACTGACCGTATCGGATCTCGGGAAGAGTCGGGCTTTTTATCGCGATTTCGTCGGTCTCGAAGAGCTCGAGCCGGTTTACGATCCGATCTTCGAGACGATGAAATATCCCTATCGCCACGGGGCGACAACCATTTCGTTGCGCTGGTTCGGCGCTGACTTGCCGGCCGATACCGGGACCGGTGGTATCCAGTACGTCGTGTCGAATGTCGAGCTCGTCGACCGATTGGCGCAGGAGCAGAAGCTCGAGATCAAGCAACCCTTGAGCCCGCTCAGGGGTTTCAATCTCCGCACGATCTGGCTCGGCGACCCCGACGGGATCACAAACTATTTCGCGCAGACAGGTCAATCGGGGGCAGCTGCACAATGAGTCGATTCAACGGACGCAATATCGCGGCAGTCGCCGTATCACTCGGGATCCTGCTGGTCGCAGGCCCCTTTGCCGAGCGGGCCCAGGCGCAGCCGGGCGGAGATCACCCGGACCTCAACGGCATTTACTTTCCGGCGAGATCCGACAGGCCGCCCACGGGCTCTTTGCCATTTACACCGGCTGCGCAGGAGATGTGGGAATACTGGGAGGCAAACTTCCGGATCGAGGACGAGCCGGGGCGCTTTTGCGTCTGGCCCGGCATGCCGAGGGCGCCATGGGGCGCGCCGTTCCCCATCGAGATCTTCCATCGCGACTACGACGTCACGATCTACTGGGAAGGCTATGGCATGTTCCGAAAGATCTACATGGCTGACGAAAATCCGCCGCCGCCGGTCTTGCCCACGGCCATGGGCTATTCCGTGGCGGAATGGGAAGGCGACACGCTCGTCGTCGAGACTACGCACCTGAAGGCCTATCCGTACTTCCACCGGCTACCGACCACTTCCGACGCCCATGTCATGGAGCGAATCCGGTTCGAGGAGCGCACCGTAGACGGTCGCGAGACGCGGTTCCTTGTCAACGACATCACGCTGACGGACCCGAAGCTTTATACCGAGCCGGTACTGTTACATGCCGAAGCTGAATTTCGCCCGGATTTGTTTATGCTGGAGTACACGTGCACGAACACAATCTGGGAGGAATATCTTGCTGACCGGGGTCTCACGCTGCCCGACGTCGATTCGCTGCCCGCTCCGTAGCGCCGGCGCACTGCTGGTGGCCGCAGCGCTCGCGGCCTGCGAGTCGCCTCCGCCGGAGCCTGCGGCCGGTGTCGCCCAGCCCGACGGCTGGGCCGATGATCTGGCGCTCTCCATCCCGGTCGATATCAATCCCGATCCCGATGTCGTCGAGATCAACCTCGACGCCCGGGTCGCGGACGTTGAGTTTCTGCCCGGAATCGCGACTCCGGCCTGGACCTACGGCGGCACGGTTCCCGGGCCGCTGATCCGCGCCAAGGTCGGCGATCGCATCATCGTCAATTTCACGAACGAGCTGCCGGAAGGCACGAGTATCCACTGGCACGGGATGCGCGTGCCGAATCAGATGGACGGCGTGCCGGGGGTAACACAGGATCCGACGATGCCGGGCGAGAGCTTTCGCTACGAGTTCGTCGCCCGCGACGCGGGGACGTTCTGGTATCACCCGCACATCAACTCGTCGGCCCAGGTCGGTTGGGGCATGTACGGCGCGGTCCTGATCGAGGATCCCTCAGACTCGGCTTCTTTCGGCGACGACCTTGTGCTCGTGTTGTCCGATATCAGCCTGACCGACGTCGGCGAGTTCCTGCCGGCGGACAACGGCGGCGAATTCGGTGATCTCTTCGGCCGCGAAGGCAGCGTGCTGCTCGTCAACGGCAGGCTCACGCCGACGCTCAAGGCCCGCGTCGGCAAGCCGCAGCGGTGGCGAATCATCAATGCGGCGCGCGCGCGTTACTACAACGTCCGGATGCCGGGGCACTCGCTGACGCGGCTCGGCGGCGACAACGGTCTCGCTGCGCGCTCGGAGGAAATCTACAGTGTCGTCATCGTGCCCGGTGAGCGCGCCGACGTCGTGTTTACGCCTCAGGGGGAGCCGGGCTCCGCAGACATGCTGGAATGGGTCCCTGTCGACCGCGGCTTCTCGAGCACCTTCAACCGGTCGCGCGAACCAATGCTCGCGCTCGATATCGTCGACCTGCCCGCCGTGGAGCCTGCTTCGATCCCGGTCGAGCTGCGCGAGATCGAGCCGCTCGATCTGACCGGCGCGATCGAGCAGACGCTCGACATGACGATCGAGACCAATTTCCGCAACGAGGTCGTCATGGGGATCAATGGCATCCCGTACTGGAATGTCGTGCCGATCGAGGCGAAGACCGGTCAGACGCAGATCTGGCGCCTGACTAACGAGACCGCGTTTGCGCATCCGTTTCATCTGCACGGCTACTTCTTTCAGGTGCTCGACGACAGCAGAATCCCGGAATGGAAGGACACGGTCGATCTGCCGTCGGAGTCGGAGCTGTCGATCGCCGTCCGGTTCGACGAGCGTCCCGGCACCTGGATGTATCACTGTCACATTCTCGATCACGCGGAGTCGGGGATGATGGGGCAGGTGAGGGTCACGGCGAACTGAGCGTTACCTGACGCCACCGTCTATACTCGGCCGACCGATCTGAACCCGAGGGGACGCAACAGTGATTCGTACGATCTGCTTACCGGTGCTTCTGGCGCTCGTCGTTGCCGGCTGCGGCGGTGATGGAGGGTCCGGGGCCGGCGATGCTCCCGTGGCCGGCGCTGACGACGCGCGCATGGCGGCAATTCAGGCTGCGCTCGATTCACCCGAACGAACCGACGAGATGCGCGCGCGCGATGCGGGCCGAAAGCCCGCCGAAGTGCTCGGCTTGTCCGGAGTTTCTCCGGGCGATCACGTCATCGAAGTCGGGAGCTTTGGCAATTACTACACGACCTTGCTCGTCGCTGTCGTCGGCCCGGATGGCAAGGTAGATATGATCGACCCGCCGGCCAGCGAGCCATTCGGTGGCGAAGGCGGCAGGGCTTTCGATGCGGCGCACGACAACGCCGAGTATCACCAGGTCGATTACGCTGATGCCGAGTTTCCGAGTGACGTCGACGTCGCCTTC
>DATCZB010000160.1:0-5072 GCA_036526155.1 Gammaproteobacteria bacterium | reverse complement strand
GCCGGCAATGGCGCCGTATCGAAATCCATACTGCTATTCGCCCATGTTGCGGTCAAGAAGAGCGTTGCTGTGCTCGGGGAACCCGAAGAATGAAGAAAGTCAGACTTGCCCTTGTCGGCGTCGGCAATGTTGGACGCCGCCTGCTCGATCTCGTCAATGAGCGGCGAAACCTCCTGGCAACGAGGTACGGCCTCGAGTTCTCGGTCAACTGCGTCGCCGACAGCGGCGGCGTTATCGCCGCCGAAGACGGCTTCAACGTCGAAGCGCTGGTCGCGCACAAGAAAGCGGGCGGCGCGGTCTCAGGGTTTGCCGCCGGCGCCGTTGCGACGACGCTGGAAGACGCGCTCGACAACGTCGCCTGCGAGATCCTGCTCGAGGCATCCCCGCTCGACCTCGAGACCGGCAACCCGGGGCTCGCGAACAGCCGGATTGCATTGACGCGCGGCATGCACCTCGTGCTCGCCAACAAGTCGCCGCTCGCGCTCGCGCACCGGGAGCTCGACGGGCTCGCCGCGGCCGCAGATGTCGGCATGCTGTACAGCGCGACTTTCTGCGGCGGGCTGCCGGTTCTCAATGTCCTGCGGCGGGACTTTGTATGCGGCAAGGTGCTGGGTTTCCGCGGCATCTTCAATGCCACGAGCAACTTCGTGCTGCAGGAACTGCAGGCCGGAAAGGATTACGCGGGCGCACTTGCAGAGGCCCGCGAGACCGGCGCTGCGGAGGCGGACCCGCGCCTCGACGTCGAGGGCTGGGATACGGCCGCCAAGCTCGTCATCGCCGCGAACCAGTTTTGTGCTCCGATGATCTCGTTAAGCGACGTGGACGTTACGGGCATCGAGAATATCGGAGGAGATCGCCTGCGCCAGTGCGCAGAAGACGGATTGGCGCTGAAACTCGTCGCCGCCGCAGAGCCTGCGGACAACGGCTGGTCGTTCAAAGTCGAGCCGACAGCGCTGCCAGCCGACAGCTTTCTCGGCAGCTGTCATGGCTGGGAAATGGGCGTCGAGGTCGAAAGCGACATCTATGGCCGGTCCTTTTACAAGCTTCGGGAAGGCGAACCGGTCCCGACGGCAGCATCCATGCTTCGCGATGCCGTGCACCTGGCGACAGGCGGACGAACAGCGTCGATTTAGAACTTCTAGTGGTCGGCGCAGACGCCGTACTCGGCCTCGATCGTCGAATGATCGATGCCGAATTCGGTCGTCAGGACTTCCTTGACCCGCCGCACCACCGGGGTCGGCTCCGACACCGACTCCGGCAGCACGATGTGCATGGTCAGCATCAGGTGCTGCGGCGTCAGCCCCCAGACATGCACATGATGAATCTCGCTGACTTCAGGCACCGCGGAGATGATTTTTGACTGCATGTCATCGACATCGAGCCACTCCGGAGCGCCCTCCAGCAGGATATGTGCGCTGCGCCGGACGAGGCTCCACGCGCTACGCAATATCAATGCCGCAACGACGATCGACAGGATCGGGTCGATCGGCATCCAGCCCGTCTGGATGATGACCAGCGCCGCGATGATCGCGGCGACGGAACCCAGCAGATCGCCGAGCACGTGCAGTGCGGCGCCGCGAATATTGAGATTGTCCTGGTCACCACCGTGCAGCACGAGGAACGACAGGATGTTCACGACCAGGCCTGCGGAGGCGACCATCAGCATGGTCGTGCCGATGACGTCCGGCGGCTCGATCAGGCGCATCACCGCCTCGAACAAAATCCAGCCGACGATCAGCAGCAATGACAAGCCGTTGACGAACGCGGCGATGATCTGCACGCGCTGGTAACCATAGCTGCGCCGGCCGTCGGCCGGTCTCGCGCTGACCCGGAATGCGAATACGGCGAGCGCGAGCGCCATCGTATCGGTGAGCATGTGGCCGGCGTCCGCCAGCAGCGCCAGCGATCCGGAGATGACGCCGCCGATGACCTCGACGACCATGAAGCTGCCGGTCAGGGCCAGCGCGATCTGCACGCGCCTGATGTTGCTTCCGTCGTGACTGTGCCCGTGTCCCATCGGCTTGTTCGACTACTGCCGGGACAGCCTGTACATCAGTATCGCCGCCCGTTTCACCGCCAGCGGCATCGAATCGACCTCGAAGCTCTCGTTCGGCGAATGCCCGCCTTTGCCGATTCCGCCGAGGCCCGCCAGCGCATCGGCATAGGGCGCGACGAAGGAAATGTCGGCGGCGCCGCGCTTCAGCGGATCGAGTGCCGGCATGGGCCCGCGACCGAGCGCCTCGTTGATGTCGGAGAACATCGCCTGCAAGGCCATGTTGCCCTCGGTCGGCGCCATCGCGGGGTAGCCCTCGTCGAACGTGAGTTCGGCCGTCGTATGCGGAAGACTGGTGGCGACGACCGACAGCATCGCCTCCTGCGCCCGCTCCAGCTGCTCGGGCGAAATCGTGCGAATGCCGCCGTGCACGACGACCGTATTGGGAACGACGTTGGTCTTGCCGAACGCCGTGCCGCGATTCAATTCGTAATCGTAATCGACGGTCGTGCCGCCGAGGATTGCGCCTGCGTTGAAGGTCAGGAATTCCTCGCCCCGAACCCGCTCATAGAAAGCGTTGAGGATTCGCGCCGCCTCGAAGATCGCGCCCGCGCCGACCTCTGCCGAGAACACCTGCGACGAGTGCGCCTGCCGGCCGCTTACCTCGAGGCGCCAGCCGCTGGCGCCGCGCCGCGCCACGGTGGCCCAGTCCGTGTCATCGAAATGCTGGCCTCCCTCGAAGCCGAGCGCGACGTCCGCCCACTTGCCGGACTCGATCAGGTCCCGGCGGCTGATCGACAACGGCCGCCCGGCGAATTCCTCGTCGCCCGTGTAAAACGCGATCAACTGCATGCCGTCGAGGACGCCGGCGGCCTGCAGCGCTTTGAGCGCATAGACGATGACGACGTCTCCCGACTTCATGTCGTCAATGCCCGGACCGGTCGCGATGTTGCCCTCGCGCGCGTATGCCTGGAAGCTGTCGTCGGCCTCGAACACGGTGTCGAGGTGCCCGATCAGCAGCATTTTCCTGCCGCGGTCTCCCGCAAGCTTGCCGACGAGATGCCCGGCGCGGTTCATTTCCGGCGGCAGCTCGATCCATTCCGTCTCGAGCCCGATGTCGTCGAGCTCGGCGCGCAATACCCGGCCGACCTCGCGAACGCCCTCCGCGTTCATCGTGCCGCTGCCGATGTTGACGATCTCCTCGAGCAGTTCGATCGACTCCGCAGCGTTGGCGTCGATCCATTCGATCATCGCCCGCTCGGTGTCGTCGAGCTGCGCGGATGCCTGTCCGGCGAGGAGCAAGGCAGACACCAGGAACCAGGCGTTGGGTGCGACAGGTCTTTTCATGTACTCCCTCTTCAGTCGATCGCGCGCGGCACACGGATGTTCTCGACCATGTGCTGGATATGGTCGGGCGGCGGCGACGTCATGTGACTGACCGTGATGGCGACGGCGAAATTGAGCAGCATGCCGATAACGCCGATGCCTTCCGGCGATATTCCGAATAACCAGTTCTGTGCGACGTTCTCGCCCCAGGGAGAACCTGCCCATTTCAGGAACAGGCCCTTGAAATACTCGATGTAGCCGTAGGTGAAGACCAGGCCCGTCAACATGCCGGCGATGGCGCCCTGCTTGTTCGCGCGCTTGTAAAAGATGCCGAGCAGGATGGCCGGGAACAGCGAGGCGGCGGCGAGGCCGAAGGCAAAGGCGACGACCTGCGCGACCCAGCCCGGCGGATCGAAGCCCAGGTAGCCGGCCACCATGATCGCGAATGCGGCGGCGATTCGCCCGGCGATCAGTTCGTTTTTCTCGCTGATCGACGGCACGAATATCCCCTTGATCAGGTCGTGCGAGACAGCGGCGGATATCACCAGCAATAACCCGGCTGCCGTCGATAACGCGGCGGCGATGCCGCCAGCGGCGACGAGCGCGATCACCCAGTTCGGCAAGCCGGCAATCTCCGGGTTGGCGAGCACGATGATGTCGTTGTCGACCTGGAGTTCGTTACCCTGCCAGCCATAACTCTCGGCGGTGGCCGCAAATTCCGGATTGGCGTCGTTGTAGTACTGGACCCGGCCATCGCCGTTCTTGTCCTCAAAGCTCATCAGGCGGGTCGCTTCCCAGGTCTTCATCCACTCGGGCCGCGCTTCGTAAACGAGGTTGCCGTTCGCCGCGCCGATGTCGCCCGGCTGCATCGTGTTGATCAGGTTGTAGCGCGCCATCGCACCGACCGCCGGCGCGGTGGTGTACAGGATCGCGATGAATAACAGCGCGTAGCCGGCGGACACGCGAGCGTCGCGCACCTTCGGCACGGTAAAAAATCGAACGATGACGTGCGGCAGTCCGGCCGTGCCCACCATCAGCGCGAGCGTGATGCAGAAGATGTCGATCATGCTTTTCGAGCCGCTCGTATATTGCGTAAATCCGAGCGACGTCACGATGTCGTCGAGCTTGTCGAGCAAGCTCATGCCGTCGACCATGCCGCCGAACGCGAGCTGGGGGATAGCATTGCCGGTGATCTGTATGGCGATGAAGATGGCCGGCACGGTGTAGGCAAAGATCAGCACACAGTACTGGGCGACCTGCGTATAAGTGATGCCCTTCATTCCGCCGAGCACGGCATAGACGAACACGATGCCCATGCCGATGATCAGACCGACCGTCACGTCCACCTCGAGGAAACGCGAGAAGACGATGCCAACGCCGCGCATCTGGCCCGCGACATAGGTAAACGAGACGAAGATCAGGCAGATGACCGCGACGATGCGCGCCGTCCGCGAGTAATAGCGCTCGGCGATGAATTCCGGCACCGTGAACTTGCCGAACTTGCGGAGATACGGCGCGAGGAACAGCGCGAGCAGCACGTATCCGCCGGTCCAGCCCATCAGGTACACCGAGCCGTCGTAGCCGAGGAACGCGATCAGGCCGGCCATCGAGATGAAGGACGCCGCGCTCATCCAGTCGGCAGCCGTCGCCATGCCGTTGGCGACCGGCGAGACGCCTTTGCCGGCGATGTAAAAATCCCCGGTGCTGTGGGCACAGGACCAGATCGCGATGCCGATATACAGCGCGAAGCTCA
>DATCZB010000159.1:0-5914 GCA_036526155.1 Gammaproteobacteria bacterium | reverse complement strand
GCCGACGCTGCTCGTCATTCTCTACGAGGCCAGCATGGGCATTCGGCAGATCTTCATGGACGGCCGGCCCTCACCCGACAACGATCCACAACCCTGGTGGTACGGCTACTCGATCGGCCGCTGGGAAGGCTACGAGCTCGTCGTGACGACGACCAACTTTCGCGACGGCGAGTGGCTCGATATCGACGGCAGCCCGCTGACGGAGTCAGCAACCCTCACCGAGCGTTTTCGACGCCCGACTTTCGGCCGCATGGAAATCGACATCACGGTGGATGATCCCGGCGCTTATACCGAACCCTGGACCGTCCGGGTCAATCAATCGATCATGCCCGACCAGGAGCTCATCGAGTTCGTTTGCCTGGAGAATCAGCGCTTCGGCCAGTAACTTCGCTGGCGGCCAGTTACTGCGAGACGCTCACTTCGTCCGGGAGATCGACGAGGTTGAAGTAGATCAGCGTCGTCACGCCGGTCACCTCGACGGGCTCGCCGTCAATGATGCGCGGTCTGTATTTGTATTTCTCTGCGGAGTCTATGGCTGCGCGCACGAAAATAGGGCCACTCGACTCCAGCGCAACGACGTCTTTGACGCTCCCGTTCGCAGTGATCGTGTACTCCACCTTTACCCAGCCTTCGAGATCACGCAGCGCGGCTCTCGGCGGATAGATCGGCGCAACTTTGACGATCGGCAGAAAATCGCTCGTGCTCGAGCCAAACCCGAGGTCGCTGACGCTGGTCGTTCCGAATCCCGGCATCGCGACCGACGGCGCGGACGACGGCGGGGCGACAACGCCGGCAACCCGGATGGCCGACTCGAAGCTGCTGGCTTGTTGTGACGGCACTTGCGGCTGCTGTTGCGGCTGCGGCGGTTTCCGAGGCTTGGGCTTGCGCGCCGCGGCCTGTTCCATGCGCTCGACGCGCATAAAGTCTACGGGGACACGCAACCCGGGCTCGGCCAATGCAACGCGACCAATCAGGATCATCTGCTCCATGCCGAAGACGAGAGCGAACGTGATCACGAGGGCGCCTGCCGGCGCGAAGACCTGGCGGCGATAACGTATCAACCCGTCTGGAGGGTCGCTGGCCGCGCCCTGATCCAGCCTGGCACCGACAGACTGGAAATTCTGCAAATGCGCGCGGGCCCGTCGCGCCAGCATCGAGGCGGGAAAGATTCCGCTGAGCGCGCCGACCATTCCGGCCATGGTTGTCACCATGGCGGTCGAGACGCCGGCAGCCACGACGCGCGGCGAGCTCTCGCCTGCCGCCCCCATCATGTGAAAAATCGTGATCATGCCGACGACCGTCCCCAGCAAACCGAGCAGCGGGCACACGGCGGCCAGGGTGCGGATCAGCGGCAGTCCGCGATTGAGCCTGAATGCAACCGAGCTCAGGGCCTGGGCCTTGATGCGGCCGGCCAGCGCCGAGTCCTTGTCCTCCCGATCGTTCCAGCGCGCCAGGATCGGAGCAACATCAGCACGATACTCGCGGCGCAGATAGATCCAGCGGCTCAGGATCAGCGTCCACATCGCGAAGATGATGAACCCGAGCACGAGCAGCACGGCGCCGCCACGCTCGAAAAAGTCCCGCGCCAGGATCCAGAAGCTCATGCCGCCATATGTCTCCTATCCCGTCAGAATAGAGAGCCCCTCACGTCACGTCGATTACGGTATCACGCCACACCAACCGTACAACCCGCGATCTGCGGCCGCACCTTTGCCACGGGCTCAGCGCACGCTTTGAATCTCTTCGGAGATCGACTCCTCGTAGGAACTCCAGCCGGAGGCAATGCCGAACGGCGCCTGATGGAATATCGCTTCGACGCGCCGAATCATGCCGTCCTCGATCTTGAACAGCTCCGCCAGCTGCCAGGTCCAGTTGATCCGGTGGTGGTCGAAAAATGCGAACGCAAAAACGACACCCCGCTCGATGTCGGCCGCGACGAAACGACGATCACGAATTCGATCGACGATACCGTTCAGTGAGTCGCCCGTGAAATTGGCGAGGCAGTCATCGGTTGCGAGAAACCCGTTCTCCCAACGCTCGCAGTCCTCGGTAAACGGGTAATAGCCCTGGCTGTCGTGGCGCGCGAGCGCCGTAAAGTAGTAATTCCCTGCCTGCACGAGCTCCTCGCGCGTGTGGCGCTCGTCCTCTGGAATCACCTCGAAGAAGATCGGATGCGGCTCGCCCATCGCCGCAACGCGGTCTCCCGTGGTGCTGCCCCCGAACAAGCCGCCCGTGTTGTCGCCGGCATCGCCGCCACCAAGCTGAACCTCGGGCCGGCTGACGAGCTGCTCGACCTCGGTGATCAGGCCGTCACGAATCCTGAGCCGGATCGAGATGCCGACGTTGTTGCCCTCGCCATCGTTGACGCCGCCATTGCCCATGTTCTCGACCACGGACCCGAGGAATGCGACCTGCTGCGTTTCGATATCGGGGACATAGAACTTGTAGCCCTCGGTGCCCGACATGCCGTACCAGAGCCCCTCGTTACCGAGCGGCAAGCGGATACCGTTCTCGGTGAACTTGACGTCGCGCGCGAACAGATCGTCGCTGACATCCTGCTCGAGCATCGCCTCGAGATAACGCTCGATATAGCCTTCCAGGCAGGCACGATCGCAGTTCGGGTCCTTCGCCGGCACGTGCGCCGGCATCTGTGCCTGCGCCGTCATCGCGATGAGGCCCAGCGATACCGTTCCGAGCAATCCGATCCGCATTCGCCGTTCTCCTTCCTGGATCCTGAACTCAGTATAGCGCCGGGCTGTCAGAATCGGACCGACTTGACCGGAAACGGGCGTTGCGATTGCCATGCCGTCGCTCGCATTCTGCTCGCATGATGGACATGGCGACACTTACGATACGAAACGTCCCGCAGCGCGTTGTGCGCCGGCTCAAGTCGCTGGCGAAACAACAAAACTCATCGATGGAGCAACTGGTGCGCGACCTGCTCGAAGAGCACGCCGGGGACCGCGCATCGGTCCTCAAGCAGATCGAGGCTTCCTATGAGCGTCAGACTCGAAGACCGAGCGCCAGCGAAGTCGAAGCCTGGATCCGGCGTGGGCGGGACGCTTGAAAGCGGTTGTCGACACCAATGTCGTGGCCTGTTTCCTGTGGGGCACGGAAGATTTTTTCGCCGAGACTCATGCGTTCTGGAATCGCACAATGCAGACGCTCGCGCCGTTCGAGCGCTTCCCCGACACCGCCGCGAGGCCCGGCAGGCTGACGGGCTGACAGGCCGAGGATTTCCGACGCTCAGAGCCCGAGCTTTCGTGAAACGAAATCGCCAGTCAGCTTCAAGCTGACCCAGTTCTCCATGAGCTCGACGCCGAACGGCGCCCTGGCCAGCATCGCGACCTATGGTCCCGGCGTAGCAGGTCTAGCCGACGACCGTGCGATACGTGACCCAGGAGAAAAAGATCAGGATGCCGCCAAGCACGGCCGTCGTCAGTGGCTTATTCCGGGCGTCCGACCCGACCCAGGCCGTCCGCCCGTTGAGAATCAGCAACACGAGCGCGAGCAGCGGAATGAACGTCGCGCCGATGATCGCGTAGGCCTTTTGCACCTGATCGAAGCGCCATAACAGCCCGACCATGGGAATGACCGCAAGCGCGACGAGATAGCCGCGGTACGCGGCCGACTTCGTGTCGATGCTCGCTCGCGCATCGAGGCCGCCCTCGACCTGGTGGTCGTGCCGAACGAGGCTCCAGACGTCGGCGAAGAGATAGGGCACGGCCTGCCAGACTCCGAGCAGGCTGCTGAAGACGGCGCCGGCCGCTCCGATCAGGAACATCCAGCTGCCAACGGGACCAAGGCGCTCGCCGAGCCGCGCGGCGAGGTCGATGAGCAGCGTCGTGCCGCCTCCGGTCACCTCGATCGTGCTGCCGATAATGACCATGGCGACGCCGAACAGCGCCGTCATTGCATACCCTACGCCGAGGTCGATACGGCAGATGCGCAGGTCGCCCGTGCCGTAACGGCCTTCCTCGCGAATCCAGTAGCCGTAGCAAAGCACGGTAAACGTGCCGCCCACACCACCGAGCAAGGCGACCGACCAGCTCAGGCCTTCGCCGGCAAGATCCGGGATCCGCGGCACGACGAGACCGCTGACGACCTCGTTCGTGCCCGGCCAGACCAGCACGGCGCTGACGATGACCGTCAGGAACATGACGCCAATACAGACGCTCATGACCTTTTCGAACAGCTTGTAGCCGCCCTTGAATGCCAGCCAGAGGCCGACGACGCTGGCCAGCGCGCCGAACACGATCTTGCCGGTAACGGGGTCCTCGAAAACAGGGAACATTGCGTGCAGGGCGACGCCGCAACCGTTCATCATCGCGGACGCGACGAAGAACGACCAGAACATGAAGTACGGCAAAAACAGCCACCCGGCCACCGGGCCGAAGTGGCGGACGACGCCCTCGATCAGCGTGTCGCCGGTCGCCAGCTGCCAGCGCGCCAGGCCCTCGGTGACGACGAACTTGAGAAACGCGCCGAGCACCGCGGCCCAGAGAATCGCCGTGCCGAGATAGCTGCCCGACAGGCTTGCGGTCGCCAGATCGCCGGCACCGACGCCCGTTGCTGCCACGAGCAGACCGGGCCCGACGATGGCAAGAATTCCGGGTGAGCCTTTTGGCGTCATGGCGACCGACCCTAAGCGAGTCATGCCGAAAAGCCAAGCGAGTCCGGTTCGGCTGCATGAGTCACCGGCTGTGTCGGGCCGATATTTTGGCTATGCTCGTCGACTGAGACCATGAACGAACAGTACCAGGGCAAACGGCGGGCATTGGCGAACCGCCGGGAATTCATCGCCGGCGGCAGCGCCCTCGGGCTTCTCGGCCTTGCCGGATCAGCCGCAGCGCAGCAGCGAGCCGGAGCAATAGCCGCGAACGCGCTCTCCCGAGCCGATCTCGGTCTCATCAACGGGCAGTTCATCGATTACCGCGGCGATGTCGGCAACGCGCTGACGATTGCCAACGGACGGATCGCCTCAGTCGGGCGCGACATCGCGCTCGCCGACGATGTTCCGGTCATCGATCTCGGCGGACGCACAGTCATTCCCGGGTTCGTCGACTCGCATGTCCATTACACGCGCGCCGGAGTCAATCCCGGTTATCAGGAACGGCGCGTCGAGCGCGCCTTCAGTATCGATGCGCTCAAGGAGACAATCGCCACCAAGGCACAGGACGTGCCTCGCGGCGAATTCATTACCTGCATCGGCGGCTGGAACCATCGTCAGTTCGTCGAGGCGCGACCGCCGACCCGGGCCGACCTCGACGAGGCCGCGCCCGATCATGCCGTTTACCTTGCGGCGACCGGCGGCGGCACGGGCGCGGTCACGAACCGACTCGGCGCCGGGTTCTTCACGGCGAGCGGCGTCGGCGTCGATATGGACACAGGCGCAGTTGCATCGCCACGTGATGCGCTCGCGGCCCTGCAGAGCGTGCAGACGGCGGAAGACAAGTTGCGCGGGACGGAAGCGCTGAATTCGCATGCGGCGGCCCTTGGCCTTACTACGGTCGTCAATGCCGGCAACTTCGATGATCAGATCTACCCGCTGTCGCTCTGGCGCGAAGGCAGGCTGAACGTCAGGATGCGGCCGCTGTTTCCGGCCGACTCACCCGAGGATGTCGAAGCGCGCGCGGCGAATAACTTTGCACAACGAGGCCGTGCCGTCGGCGACGATCTGTACCGGCCAGCCGGTTTCGGCGAGCGCATCGGCGGCACCAACACGATGTCGGACCAGCTCGAGCCCACGGCGCGAATGATTGCGCAATACGGCTGGCTGCTGCAGCAGCATTCGATCACCAGCGAGGAGAACGCGTTCCATCTCGACATCTTCGAGCGCATCTCGCGTGAGTATCCGATCGATGACCTGCACTGGGCCCTGATTCATTTGCGGGAGATCGGCACGGAACATCTC
>DATCZB010000158.1:0-12589 GCA_036526155.1 Gammaproteobacteria bacterium | reverse complement strand
TTGTCGCGGTGTCTGGAGTTCTCGGCTCGCGAGAAGGGCGTGCAGTTCATGTTGCATCGATGTTTCGACGAGCTCGTTCGCGAGGAGCCGTTTGCCGGTCGAATCGTGGGTATCAAGGCGCATTACTCGCCGCGCATGCATCCGGATACCGGCGAGCGAATGGAAAGCTACTGGCAAAACGGAAACATCGACGAGCGTCGCGAGGTCGTGCACATTCGGGCGCGCAAGGCCGTCGTGCTCGCGAGTGGTGGACATGCCGGCAACCCGCAGGTCCGCAGCATGTTTTATCCCGCGCTGCGGGAGCCCGCATTTCCAACCAGCGGATTCGCGTTGCAGGGGCCGCACGGTCAGGATGCCAGCGCACTGACTGCCAGCCTTCGCGTTGGCGCGAACCTTGCCGGCATGCAGCAGAACCTGACCGGGCTGACGTTTCATATTTCGACCCGTCTCGGCACACGGGACGCCTATACGACAATGTTTCCAGGGCACCCGACTTTCGGTTACCGCGGATCGGCCGGGGTCAACGTCGGCTCGGCCGGTTTCGAGGAGTTCATCGCCGTCAATCAGGTCGGCAAACGCTTCTTCAACGAGATTCGCCTGCCGCAGCGCGCCGGCGGCGGCCAGTATCCGGGCCGCGGCGTCGTGCCGAACCCGGGGCTCGAGCACACGCCGGGCGACTGGCGTAACGCCGACGCCGAGTGGGTCACTGGACGCTACAGCTATCCCGGCGGGCTCGATGCCGCGCTCGCAATCAACGAAGGATCCGAGCCGCCCGATTACCACTCGGGTCCGCTCTGGGCCATCTTCGACCAGGACACGGTCGAGCGAACCGGGTGGTCGTTGCAGTTCCCCTATGTTGCCGACAACGGCTATTACTTTCAGGCCGACACGATCGAGGAGCTCGCGCGACGCATAGAGAACGGCCACGAATTCCAGCGCGTGCCGCTCAAATTCCTCTCCGAAACCGTGGCGAGCTGGAACCGGTACGTTGCGAACGACGAGGATCCTGATTTCTCGCGAGAGGTCGATGCGCCGATGCACGCCATTGCGCGACCTCCCTTCCATGCGCTGGCAATCATGGTGATCTGGCATGACTCCTTCGGCGGCCTGCGCTGCAACGGCAAGCAGCAGGTCATCGACATGCAGGGCGAGATCATTCCGGGCTTGTATGCCGGTGGCGAGGCGGTCGGCGGGTTCAGCAAGCACGGTCTGGGCAAGGGCCACGTGCATGGCTTCATCGCGGGCACCAACGCTGCAGCGGAGAACGAGGCCTGACTCGGGAATGTTCGTTCGCGCCCGGATGTGACCGACGCTAACCACAACAGGCACCTCGTCGTCTGGGATGTGCCGTCGGCGGTGGAATGCGGCGAGCCCTTCGAGATCAGGGTCGGCATCAAGTGTGAACAAGGGTGCGACCCGCATGCGTGGCCACTCGAGATCCGTGACCACTCGGGGCGAGCTTTGTTGACGGCTGCGCCGATGGCTCGGCCCTGGCCCGACACGGAAGCGCTGTACGGGCTCACGGCGAAGCTGGCTGCCCCGGAGGTCGAAGGCCTGTTCGCCTGGGAGGTGTTCGCTCCGGCCGCGGCCACGGCCGCGAATGAATCGGCCGGGACGGACGAAGCCAGCGCTGACGAGTCGCGTCACGCAGAAATCAATGCGCCGTTCAGTATCCGGACGGTCGCGTCAGCCGATTGCCGACTGACCGTCATTGCGGTTGACAGGGAGACTCAGGATCCAGTGCCCGGGGCAACGGTCCTCGTGCACCCGTTTCGCGCCGTGACCGACCCTCAGGGCGTCGCCGGTATCGATTTGCCGAAAGGGCGCTACCGCCTGTTCGTCTCGGGCAACGGTTTCCTGCCGCGTCGACTCGACGGTGAGCTCAGTCAGGACGTCACCGTGCGCACCGAGCTCGACGTCGATCGCGAGCCGAGTGATGCGGAAGTGTGGTCCTGATTCGAGCGCTCGCCAGATTCCTGATCCTGCCGCCGGCGCTGGTGGTACCGCTCGGTCTGGCCGGTGAGCCGGATGCCACCGAGACTGTCGTTTCCGTCCTCGACGGCGTCTACTCGGCGATTCAGGCGGAACGTGGCGAGGTCATCTATCCCTCGATTTGCGGGCGCTGTCATGGCTACGCTCTCGACGGTGCGCCCGACGATCCCGATATGTTGCCGGCGCCGCCTATCGCGGGGGTTAAATTCCTGCGCAAATGGAATGGCGCGTCTGTCGCCGCGCTGTACGAGTATCTGCGGACCTCGATGCCGGCCATCAATCCGGGGTCCCTTGCCGATTCCGAGTACCTCGATGTCCTGAGCTATATGCTGAGCGTCAGCGGTATGCCTCCCGGACCAGACGACCTGGGTTCGAGGCTCGAAGAGCTGACGGGCATCACCATCGAGCTTCCGCGCTGAGCGCTGCCGGCTCCGGGCAGGTGCCGAGAGCGCGTCGCGCTTGGCGATCACGTTATATGGTAGGTTTCGGTTCCATGAAGCAGCTTGCGGGACCCATGACTTCGATCGCCGCGCTGGCGCTGACTTGCTTGCTGACGGGCGTTTCGTCAGCCCAGGAGGCGAACGGCGAGGAAGGCGCAGCAACTGATGGCGCGCTGGATGATCTCGTTGCCGCCTATGAAGCCCTTGCCGGCATGCTCGGCCAGGGTTCCGAAGAAGCCGTCGATCGGGTTCAGAGTGATATCGAGAATCTCGGCGACTGGGAGTATCGAATCGTCGAGCTGCCGAACGAGTCGACCGAGGTCATGGCCGACGAGCTCAACGCGCTCGGTGACGAGCGCTGGGAGGTCTTCTGGATCGAGCCGGCGCCTGTGGGTCTGCGCGTTTATCTCAAGCGTCCATCGGTCAGTTACCTGAGCAGGGTCCCGCTGACGACCTTGCTGCGATTGCTGGCCATCGGAGCATAAAAGCGTCTGAGCGGCGTTTCGTGCGTGATTGCGCCGAAGGGGGATAGCCATGACGAGAATTCGGAGCCGCTGCGTGGCGCAGTTGCCGGCCATTTGTCTCACGCTGGTGCTGCTGCCGTTGGGTGCAGCAGGCCAGGCAGGCAAATCGCTCGCTGACAGAATTGCCGATCTCGAGGCGCGCGAAGCCATTCGCGAGCTGATATTCGCTTACGGGCACGCGCTCGATCACCGCGACTTCGTTGCCTTCTCGGAACTCTTTGCCGAGCAGGAAGGCACCTGGGTCGGCGGCTTTGGCACGGCGACGGGCCGTTCCGCGATCTTCGGGATGATGGACGAGTTTATCGGTCATGCCGAAGAGCGCGTGCAGCCCACGAGTCATCACGTGTTTACCAATGTGAGCATCGAGGTCGACGGCGATCGGGCCGCGGCGACGACCAGGTGGATCTTCGTGGTGCCGTCGCAGGCCGGAGATCCCGAGTGGATGTTCCTCGGCCACTACGAGGACGAGTTCGTGCGCGAGGGTGGCCGCTGGGTCTTTCTCAGGCGCGAGGCATTCACGGACATTCCGGTGCAGTAGCCCGGCTGATTTGATCCGCTGAGCGGCGAGCGGCAAACTGGCGGAATAGAGAAATGCTTGGGGGGCTGAATCAGGCATGAGACTCGTGGGTTTAATTGGCGCTATCGCCCTGGGTGTCGGCACCCAGGCGTCGGCGCATCATTCATTCGCCCCGTTCGAAGACCAGCTGCAGATCGTGCTCACCGGCAAGGTGACGAGCTTCCAGTGGACCAATCCGCATATCTATATGGAGATCGATGCGGCCGGCCCGGATGGCGAGGTCAGAAACTGGTTGATCGAGTGCGCGAACACGACCATCCTCAATCGCGTCGGCTGGAAGTGGAACATGATCAGGGAAGGCGACGAGATCTCCATCATCGTCGCGCCGCTGCGCAATGGTGAGCCTGCGGCGCTGCTCAAGCGCGTGCGGCTGGCGGACGGGTCGGAATACAGCAACGGCGGCCCGGCAGGACCCGCGACCATCGACTTCGACGGCAATCCGCTGCCCATGCTGCCAGAGGAGGAATAAGCCTATGAGTCGGTCAGCCTTCTGGGGTCTGCTGCTCGGATTGACGAGCGTCGTAACCGCCGCTGCAGCTCAGCAGGTCCACGAGATTCGGGGGTTCAACGGTTCCTGGGAACGCTGGCCGAGCCGCTCGGCCGGACTTGGTTCGGACGTGGCGCCCGTGCCCGACGAGCTCCGTGTCGCGCCGATCCCCGAACCGCCGCTGAAGCCGGAGTACATAGACGCCTGGCGCGAAGGGCAGGCGGAGATCCAGCGTCTGACCGAGCAGGGTTTGCCTCCGGCCAACAACTATTCGGCCTGTATCGGCGACGGTATGCCGGCGATGATGCAGGGCATGTTTCCGATGGAGGTGCTCGAGACACCGGGGCAGATCACGATTATTCAGGAGGCCTACAACCAGGTCAGGAGAATTTATCTCGACGCGCAATTGCCTCCTGCGGAGGACGCCGAGCCTCGCTTTGCCGGGCATTCGGTCGGCCGCTGGGATGGCGACACGCTGGTCGCCGAGACTGTCGGTGTCAAGGACTATGTGCAGTTCCGCAACGTCCCGCATTCGCCGGCGATGCGAATCATCGAGCGGCTCAGCCTCGTCGGCGACGAGTTCATGCAGAACGAGGTCACGATCATCGACCCCGAGTACCTGACTGCGCCGTGGACCTGGACCTGGGGCTACCGGCGCTGGCCGGAATACAAGATTCAGGAGTACGTCTGCGAGAACAATCGTTATTACCGGGATCCCGAGCTCGGTTATCAGCGACTGCGAGTCGATTGAGGTGAAATGGTGAGACTAGATCCGATCAAAACGCTATCGATGGTTGCCGGTTGCCTGGCGTTTGCCGCCACAGCCGTTGCGCATCATTCTGTCACCGGGCAGTACGACCCGACGAACCGCGTCGAGCTCAGAGGGGTCATCACCAAGGTCGACTGGATCAATCCGCATACCTACCTGTATCTCGAGGTGGCCAACAACGACGGCACGACGACGACCTGGCGCCTGGAGTCGGCGCCGACCGCGATGCTGCGCAAAGCCCGTATCACGCCTGACATGCTCATGGACGGCGGGTCCGTGGTCACGGTTGACGCCATCGTGGCGCGCGACGGCACGGAAAACCTTGCCTGGCTTTATCGGATCGACTATTCCGACGGTCACTCCTACCAGCTGTCGGGCGAAAGGTGATGCCAATGAATAAAACAGCGAGCTTCCTTGCTCTGGGTCTGGTTTGCGGTCAGGTGATGGCCCAGGGAGCCGGAGACGCTACGCCGCGGCTCCCGAGCGGCGTGCCAGACCTCAATGGAACCTGGGACAACGGCAGCGGAATCGACTTTATTCAACCGGTCATCGAGGGCAATTCAATTTGCCTCGCGGGTTGCGAGCCCCCATCGGCCGGCGACTCCGATGCCGCGCCTTTGCCGCCCGATCGCCCGCGTTACCGGCCCGAGCATCAGGCGCGGGTAGCCGACCTCGACGCCCGCCAGGTGCGTGAGGATCCCGTGCTGCGCTGCTTTGCCCCCGGCGTGCCCCGGATCGGCCCGCCGGACAAGATCGTGCAGCGGGATACCGAGATCGTTTTCCTCTATGACGACGTTTCCGGCAATTTTTTCCGCATCGTGCCGCTCGATGCCAATGCGCACCCGACTGACGCCGTGGCGAGTTACCTCGGCGACGCGATCGGCCGCTGGGAAGACGATATGCTCGTTGTCGAAACCGTGAATTTCAATGGCGAGACCTGGCTGACCGACGATGGCTCGTTCCACACGCCGGATTTGCGCGTGGTCGAGCGCCTCAGCCGCGATGGCGACTCGCTGACCTGGCAGGCAACGGCCTATGATCCTGCCGTGCTGGCCGAACCATGGAACCTCAGGCCGCGCACGGCTTATCTGACCGACTTCGAGGTTACCGAGGCGCCGCCCTGCATCGAGCGCGATCTCGATCACATGGTGGACGATTCGAGTCACGACAACCCGCGATAGCCTCGCCACGCCCGGCTCTGACCGGCGCTGCCATGGGCAGCCAGGCAGTACGCGTCTTCGGTTTCGTGATCTGGCGCAACGAAACGGCACCGTCATCTATTTTACAAAAGAGATTGTTGCGGCAGCTCGAATCCGAGAGGCATCAGCGTGCGTCCCCAGCCAGCCGGCGGTTGAGTTTTGAGAATGACGGATAAAGCAGAAATTGAGCCAGTCAGCGGCCGACCCGGGACCTCGGGCGATGGCGCGGCGTCGAGCGGTGCCGGGGAGCGTCAGCTCGTCAGCGCGCTCAAGGACACGGTCACCAAGCTCCGGCAACAGATTTCCGACCAGAAGGAGCGAATCGAGGCGCTCGCCCGGGGGCGGGAAGAGGGTATGGCGGCGGTCACCCAATTGCGCTCCGAGCTCGCTCTCGTCAGCTCGGAGAGGGACCGGTTGCGCCAGCAGCTGACGGCTCTCGAGAGCATGCAGACAGTGACGCTCGCGTATGATGAGCGCACCGACAGGGCGCGAGACACCGGCATCTATCCGAAGCCGGTCCCGTCGATCGACGACATGATTTCGAGCTTCAGCGGCGAGAACACCGCGCTCAGGTCGTCGCACTCGACGATGTCGGTCGACGGCGGCACGGCCGGGTCAGCGGACAACTATCAGGAGATGATCTCGCCCGAGCTGCTCGTGCTAGGCTCGACTTCAGAGAGGGGCGCGCCGGTTCCCGAGCGCTGTCTGCTGCTGCTCGAAGCCGACCAGCAGACCAGGTGTGAGCTCAATGACGACCTCATGACGATCGGGCGGTCGGAGTCTGCCGACATCAAGGTTGACGGGGATTTCATCAGCCGGATTCATGCGCGCATCCTGCGGATCGGCATGGATACGATCATCGAGGACGCCGGCAGCATGAACGGAACCTGGGTCAACGATCACAAGATCGAGCGGCACGTGCTCAAGCACGGCGAGCTCATCCGGATCGGCAGCGCGAACTTTCGCTATGTCGACACGCACTCGACTCAGGCGACGCTGAAATAATTCACAATTTCTGTGGATAAACCTGTGAGTAAGCTTCGGCAGTTGCGCTCAGACGCAGATGACTGCTCGGGTCGCTTCAATTTGGTCAAAATATCGTCATTTTTATAAAGCTCTATTTATCAATAGCTTATAAAATTAAAGTGCTAAAGCAGATTAATAGATTTTGCCAAGGGCTCGATTTGTTGCCTTACGACACGGTGGCATCGCGGCCTGGGGACAGCAAGCGCCATTCGAGACTACTGCGAGCAGACGAAGCTGCCTGAACGATCGCTGTTGCCGGTGCCCCGATAGCGGGCCGTTTGCGGGTAAGGACACAGCGGCCGGGTCCGAATGACCGTGCCCTCGGCGTCGACCCGCTCGGCTTCGATGCGATCCGGCGCGATGCCGCGCTCGACCCAATTCTCGATCGCACGCTGAGCGTCGAATTGCGACGTGCCGATGCCGCCCGCGCAGTGTCCCATGCCGGGCACGAGGAACAGCCGGGCAAACTCCGGTGTCGCAATCGATAGCGGGTTCGGTCTGGTGGCCAGTTCGTTTTCGATCGCTTCGTAATAGGTAATCGTAGCCAGCGCGGAGTTGTTGCTGTCGTTCCAGCCATGGTAAAGCAGCAGCTTGCCGCCCTGGTCGCGAAAATTGCCGAGCTCGGGCGAGGTTGCATCCATGAGCCAGCCGGCCTGCTCGCGGGCCAGCGCGACGTCGCTCTCGAGATCGAAGCGGCGCCAGGTCCAGAGTGGGTCGTCGAAAATGACGCGGCGCAGGAACTGCAGGGAGATGACCGGGGGCTCGGCAGCCGAAGCGAATGACCATCCGGCCTCGCTGCCAACCGGGAAGCCCGGCGCTATCTGCCCGGTCACGGGCAGCCGCGGGCCGCGGTACATCTGCCGCACGGCCTCGACCTGGGCGCTCGACAGGCAGCGGCCCGGAGCGGCGACGCCGCACTGCAGGCGCCCCGGATCGAAATTGCACCGCCTTGGATCTTCGAGCACGCCGTCGGCGACGCCGTCCAGCGTGTCGCACTGCGCCGTCGCGGTTGCCGCGACCAGGTCGAGCGCAGCCTCATCGAGCAGGGTCTGACCCGGCGAGCCGGGCTGTGCGACCTGCATTGCCCAGATCTGGGTCATCCGCGTATCGATGTAGGCGTTGACGGGCGCGCCGGCGACGATGCCGTCGTAATCCCTGGGAAAGCGTTGTGCTTCGACGAGCCCCTGCCGGCCGCCGAGCGAACAGCCGTTGAAGTATCTGAAGCTGGCCGGCCTTTGGTAGAAGCTGCGAACCACGGCGTTGGATTTGGCCGTCATCTCGTAGATCGCACGATAGGAGAAATCGCGCAGCAGACTCTCGTCGGACATCCATTCCCAGTCACCCGCGGTATGACCGGTGTCAGTGGAGGCCGTGGCATAGCCCTGATCCAGCATCGGTGCCATTCGCTGATAGCTGATATTGCCGGCCGTCCCGGCGCCGCCAACGGCGACAAACCGCCCGTTCCAGTCTTCGGCCGCCGGCAGCCAGACCTCGAATCCGATCGACGGCTCGATCCGGCCCTGAACGCGGCAGTGAGCAGCCAGCTCGCGCGCCTCGCCATCGTTGCCCAGCTCGGCGATCGGGGACGGTCCGGCCCGATTCCATGCTGCCGTGATCCCGCTGAGCTCGGATAACTCGAGCTCGCCGAGAGCGGAGCAGGCCGTCGCCGCCGGCATCTCGTCGGGACCGAGCAGCGGGAACGGCTGCTGGGCCACTGTGACGCGGAGCGGCATCAGGCTGGCGGCAGCGAGCACGGCGAGGCAGCCGGCCGAAATCTTTTTGTGCTCTTGCTTGTGATCCCCCATTGCGTCGTCAGTTTAGTGTTCGGCCGGGCGCGAGTACAGGCTCGAGAGTCTCGCCGTTGGCGTTCCGGCGATGCTAAGCTACGCTTGAGTGTTCGACGCACTGGGGGGTATGAATGCGCAGTTTCCTGATTGCCTTGCTGGCACTTTCGGCCGCGCCCGTTGCGGTTGCGCATCACTCTGCAGCGCAATTCGATCTCACGATCCGAGACAACGAGGTCGAGGGCATCGTCAAGGTATTCGAAGCGGCCAATCCGCACACGCGAATCGTTCTCGAGGTGACCGACGAGAAGGGCACGCGCGATATCGAATTCGAGGGTCACAGCCGCAACAATTACTATCGATCGGGATTGCGGCCTGGCATGTTGCAGGTCGGCGACAAGATCACGCTGATTGCCGCGCCCATGCGCGACGGCAGCGACGGCGGCTATGCGCTCGGCGTCAGACTCGCCGACGGAACGCAGTTCTGACGTATTCGCTTTCTGGTCGGGCGTTTTTGGGTCGCGGAGAACGCCGCCAGCTGCGGGTTGCCGAAGGAATATCGGGGGGAGCCATGAGTCGTCTGAAGGTTCTGGGACTAACCGGCATGCTTGCCGCGTTGCTGAGCTCGAATGCATTTGCCGAGGAATTTGCGGCGCGTCTGGGACGTGTGCCGGTCGATACCCGGACCCAAGGCTCGGTCACCGGTCTCGGGCACGCAACGGCCGAGCTCGACGGCGACCGGCTCGTGATCGCCGGCGAATTCGCCGGGCTGCTCGGGCCGGCGACGATTGCCAATCTGCATATCGGGGCAGCAGTCGGCGTTCGTGGGCCGGTAGTCGACTCGCTGAGCGTGACGGGCGGCAGCGAGGGAGAACTGCGCGGCTCGGTCCGGCTCAGCGCTGCCGAGGTCGCGGCGCTGCGGTCAGGGCGCCTTTATATCCAGTTGCACAGCGAGAGCGCGCCTGAAGGCAACCTCTGGGGCTGGTTGTTCAGCAAGTAGATCCCGGTCCATGGCGAAGTCTTCGGTCCAGCGCAAGGTGCTGTTCAAGAATGCGGATAATCTCGCAGTCTGGGTGACGGTCGACAAGAATGCCGAGACCGGTTCGGAATCCGAGAAGCTTGGTCTCGTCAACGCGGAAATTCAGGCCGTTTGCAACGACCACATTTCGACGCTCGACGACACGCTGCACAAGAAGAGCCCGCGGCCGAACCCGACGCCGCGCGTCTTCATCGAGCAGGGCAATGAACTCTCGCGCATACTGTGGTTGCGATGGGAGTCCTGATTAGGCGGGCAGTGCGCCAGGCATTTCGTGTTCTGGTCGTCGATCAGGGTCGGTTTTCCGACCTGGCCTGGACACCGATTGGTCAATATAGTGGCGCGGTCATTTCGTTGGGAGAGATAAACTTGCGGTCTATTCATGCGCGGTTCGGCGCCATTCTGCTGCCGGCAATCCTCTGTGCATCGTGCACGCTGAGCCCCATCTTCGGCTATCCCGTGGAGCAGGGCGATGTCGATGCCGGGCGCCAGGCTTTTATCGATCATCATTGCCACCAGTGTCACAGCGTTGCGGGTGTTCAGTTGCCGCCCCTGGCCGGCGCCTCGGATGTGGTGCTAGAGCTTGGCGGCGAGACCTCTTCAGTCCGCAGCTATGCCGGGCTGATGACGTCGATCATCAACCCGAATCATGAGATTTCCGAGGACTATCGCGCCCGTCTCGCGCGTGATGCGCGGCTGCCGCTCGCCTCGCCGATGCCGATGCCGCACATCGACAACATGACTGTCAGGCAGTTGATCGACCTCGTGGCCTTCCTCGATTCCCGGTACATCCTCGTGGAGGATTACGCGCGCTAGGCAGGCGCCGCCCGGCGGCAATGGGTTCGGTCAGGCCTGGTGCATCCAGACCTCCTTAATGATTCTTCAGCCTGCCGTAAGGCCCGCTGCTTCGACCCCGCGGGCGCAAATCGCCTCGTCCTCGTCCCCGGTGCCCCCGCTGGCGCCTGCCGCGCCAATGATTTCGCCCGCAGCATCCTTGATCAGCACGGCGCCGGGTTGCGGCAGAAACTTACCGCCACCGGTGGCGGCGAGGGCGACGAAGAAGTTCGGGTTGTCCACTGCGCGGTCGGCCAGGGTTCGGCTCGAGACGCCCATTCCGACGGCACCCCACGCTTTGCCTGTTGCGACATCGAAGCGAAACATGCTGGCGCCGTCTTCGCGCTGCATGGCCTTGAGGTCTCCCGACGCATCGAGCACGACGACCGTCACCGGGGGTATTCCCATATCCCGAGCGGCCTGAAGTGCCGCGCTCACGATCTCGTTGGCTTTATCCAGTGTCAGTCCCGACATGCTTGCCTCCAGGCGCTCTCTAATGATCGTCGGAGGATAGCGGACGCTCATTTCTCTGCAAGCCCCCGCGATTCGGCGGCGGCAATAGGGTGCCAGGTCAGGTAAAAAAAGACCCGGCGGGTAGCCGGGTCAAGTTTTCTCTTCAGGGGGAATTGAGAGAGGAGTTAAGTACTCCTGAGGCTTATTGTCATATCGCTGAGAACGGATGGATGCGACACAGGTCACAGTTTTGACATAACGGGCGCCATTTTCCGTGCGTGCGGTACTGGCTCATTACTTCACTGACGAGTTAAGAAATGTAGGTAACATATTGAAATCAATGTATCTATTCTTTTTCTTTGTGGCTCACTGGTTGCTGAGCCTGTCGGCCTATCTGGTCCTTTACGGCCTGGGTCTGGCGCTGCAAGAGGCCGGGTCGGCGTCGGCCTTGCTGGCTTGGCTGGAGTTGCCGCTGCGGTTTGTGCTGTTACAGCCGCTGGCTCACTGGTTGCTCGATACCGCGGCCGCGGCTTCCTGGACCTGGGCGGGACTGGCCGAGACAGCCCTGCTCGTGGCGCTGAACAGCGCGGTCGTCAGCCTGCTGCTGGCGGGCATCGTTGCGGCGCTCCGTTCATGGCGAAGCCGTCGGCGAGAGGCTCGAATTTGACGCACCTGAAGCACGGCGGTCAGCGCAGGCCAGGGAGCGGGTGCGGGGCTTCGAGGAGATCTCGCGCCGTTGACTCTGGCTCTTGCCTGCCGGGCGCGGGAAACGCACCAAGAAAAAAGCCGCTTTCGTATTCGAAAGCGGCTTTCTGGTCGCCATCTGGTTAACGGCAATTGGCGGCGTGTTCCTCGCTCACCCCGTTCCGAGATAGGGGATCAGTCGCCCCGTGGCGAGAACGCCGGTCCAGAGCAGCAGTGAGCTCGCACCCACGACTTTGATCGATGTCGGGACGTCCTCGTGCTCGCCCGCATTCTCGAGGATCGGCATGGCCTTGATCCAGAAATAAATCGCGTTGGCCCCGGCGAGCAGGATGAGGATCGCCTTGATCGCAAACGAGATGTTCATCGCGTAACGGTATGGGTTGCCAAAGATGAAAATGATTCCGGTGATCAGATTGATGGCAAAGCCCGTGATCGTCAGTGGACTCAGTTTATGCACGGCGGCAGACGGCAGAGCCAGCCGATCGAATCCGATCAACCGCAAGTCCATGATGATGATCGGCCCGAACAGAAGACACATGCCCGTGAAGTGCAGCGTCTCCATGATTGGCCAGCTCCACGCCGGGCCCAGGGCCAGGTCGTTGATCCAGGTTGTCTCCATCCAGTCGAGGATCGGTCTTATCCAGTTTGGAAGGTTTTCTCCCATCGTCTAATGCTCCCGAAGTGTTTTTCTGGTGCTCCGCGCGTCTGCGACTCGGCGCCTAAGAATTAACCGAGCTCCCCGAGCTAGGCTGTAAACCAGTCA
>DATCZB010000157.1:0-2905 GCA_036526155.1 Gammaproteobacteria bacterium | reverse complement strand
ATCGCCGCCGCGAACGACCTGTTCGAGCTCATGCAGGCCGGACGACTCGACGAGCTCGGGGGGTATGCGTCGGCCGACCCGGACTATCGGCTCGACGAGGTACGCTTTCTGCCGGTCATTGCGAACCCGGCTGCCAAGATTCTTTGCATCGGCATCAATTACCGGCCGCACATGCTCGAGATGGGCCGGCAGCCACCGAGCCGCCCGGTCGTCTTCGTGCGCTTCGGCTCGAGCCTCGTCGGCCACGGGGAGCCGCTGATCCGTCCGGCAGCCTCGGAGCAATTCGACTTCGAAGGCGAGCTCGCCGTCATCATCGGCAAACGCGCACGCCAGGTCTCGATCGACGCTGCCCTCGACCATGTCGCCGGCTTCGCTTGCTTCAATGACGGCAGCGTCCGAGACTTTCAGCGTCACAGCGGCCAGTTCACGCCGGGCAAGAACTTCGTCGCCAGCGGCTCGCTCGGCCCCTGGATGACGACCCGCGACGAGATTCCCGACCCGGCGGCCCTGCAATTGACGACGCGACTGAATGGTGAGGTCGTGCAACAGGAAAGCACGGGCGAGCTCCTGTTCGGGATTGCCGAGCTGATCGAGTACATCACGATCTGGACCGAGCTCATGCCCGGAGACGTCATCGCAACCGGCACGCCCGGTGGTGTAGGCGCCGGGCGGACACCGCCGCTGTGGATGAAACCGGGCGACGAGATCGAGGTCGAAATCTCAGGAATCGGGAGCCTGAGAAATGACGTGCGCGAACCGGATGCTTCCTAGGCGGGTTGCGGCAAGCGTCCTCCTTCTGGCCTGCCTGGCCGGTCGGGCGAATGCCCAGCCCGACGACCTCGGCTGGATTGACTATGCAGGCCTCGACGCCGGCGAAGTTGTTCTCGCGACGATCGGAACCGCCCGCGGAACCGTCCACATCGATCTCGCGATCGCAATCGACGCCGACTGGGAGTCAATCTGGGACGTGCTGACGGCCTGCGAGATCTCGCCCGAATACGTGCCGAACGTCGTTGCCTGCCGTCGCCTTGCGACAATCGAGGACTGCCAATGCGAGCTCTTCGAGCAAAGCGTCAAGCCGGCCTTCTTCCTGCCGAGGTTCGACCACGTCTTCAAGCTCGAGTACTTCCCGCCGGATGCCATCGAGGTATCCCATATCAGCGGCCCGCTCGATCTTTTGGAAGGTTCGTGGCGGCTGGTCCAGCGTCCCGGCAGAGCGACCATCCTGGTGCATTCCTTGTCGCTCAAGCCCGGCTTTCCCGTGCCGCGGATGTTCGTCCGCAACACGCTGCGCCGGGACCTCCCCAAAGTGCTGCGGGAGGTTCGGCAGCGCGCCGAAGATGCGCGCGTCAGCAGACCATCCCAAGCGCTGTGATTCCGGTCACTGCGGTCCGGGAGTGCCTCTGCTAGCGTGCCGGGGATCGTGTCCCCTGCAAACGACAACGCGCCGAGAATCCTGATCGTCGAATCGGACCGCAAGGTCGCCGGCCGGCTGCTTCAATTCGTCGTCAGAGGCTGGCCTGCCGCATCGGTGCGTTCGATAAAGTCGGTTCTCGAGAGGGCCGTCTCTGACCACGAGCGCATACGTTCCTTCGACGTCGTGCTCGCCGGATGCGACTTTGCCGTCGATGGCTCGACCGATAATCCAACCCTGCGTGCCCTGCGCGAAATTTCGACCGACCCGGACATGCCTCCGGTCATTCTGCTGACCGAAAACGGCAGCGAGTTCAGCGCAGTGCAGGCGATTCTCGCCGGCGCTTTCGATTATTTGCCGAAGAGCCTGTTCGGAGGTGAACAGGTTACGTCAGCGGTTCGCCGGGCACTGATCTCGAGACAGCCGTTCCACGCCGGCTCGAGCGACCACCACCTGCCGCAACTCTTTGGCTACGACCTCAAGCGATGCCTGGCTGCCAGCGAAAACGCATCCGTCCATACGGCCTTCAGTGCCGAGCAGCGCAAGGATGTCGTCATCAAGGTGCTGAACCGGGGTCGTGGCGCCCTGAGCCGAGACTCGCAGTTCGCCCGCTTCGTCGACGAGTTCAAGATGCTGCACGACATCGACGATCCGGCAGTTGCCGAGTTTTACGACTTCCGCGTGACGCCCGGGTACTGCTACATCGCGATGGAGTATTTCGAGCAGGGACATCTGGGAACCCGGCTCAAGGAAGCCCTGCCGGCTCAGGAGGCGCTTCGGATCGCGATGGAAGTTGCGCAGGCGCTGTCGATCATCCACATGGCCGGGGTCGTGCACCGAGATCTCAAGCCCGGCAACATCATGCTGCGTAACGACGGCACGGTCGCCCTGATCGATTTCGGGATTTCGCGGTCGGCGCTGCTGAAGAACCAGGACGTCAGCGCCATCACCGGCACGCCGTACTACATGAGTCCCGAGCAGGGCAGCGGCGAGTCCACGGATGAGCGCACCGATCTCTATTCACTCGGCATCGTCCTGTATCAGATGCTGACGGGCGAAAAACCGTTCGGAGGATCGGACGCTCACGAAATTCTCGCGGCGCATCGGGAGGACCCGATTCCCGTTCTCGGCGGGGAGCTCGCCCTGCACCAGCACCTGATCTCGCGGCTGCTCGCAAAGCGCCCGGAAGCGCGGATCGCCAGCGCCCGCGAGCTCGTCGAAGTCATCGAGCAGCAGCTGACCAAGCAACGCGAAATCGACTACGCAATATCCTCCAGCTCGGCCTGATCAAGCAGGGACTCCAGACCCTCGAAATCGTAAGCCGAGCGATCCGCCAGATGACTGAGCGTCACATTCTGCAGCGCGCGGAACAATCTTGCCGTGCGACCCGAATCCTCGCGCTCCCAGTCCTGCAGCATGCGTTTGATCTCCTGGCGCTTCAGGTTCTGTTGTGAGCCGCAGAGGTCGCAGGGAATGATCGGAAACTTTCTG
>DATCZB010000156.1:0-3098 GCA_036526155.1 Gammaproteobacteria bacterium | reverse complement strand
AAACGAGCTGAGGTCAGCGCGATGAGCTGGCGCGATTTCTACACGCTGACCAAGCCGCGGGTGGTCCAGCTGCTGGTTTTTACGGCCGTCATCGGGATGTTGCTCTCGACTCCCGGGATGGTGCCGTGGACCGTGCTCGTGTTTGGCGGCCTCGGGATCGGTCTCGCGGCCGGCTCGGCCGCCGCTGTGAATCACGTTCTCGACCGCCGTTTCGATGAGGCGATGGCGCGCACGCGCGGCCGACCGCTGCCAATGGGTCGGATCAGTGAGAGAGATGCCATGGCCTTCGCGCTGGCGCTCGGGTTGATCGGTATCGGCATTCTGACCCTGCTGATCAATCCACTGACTGCCTTGCTGACTTTCTGTGCGTTGATCGGCTACGCGGTGATCTACACCGTCTATCTGAAGCGGACCACGCCGCAGAACATCGTAATCGGTGGGGCAGCCGGGGCCGCGCCGCCGGTTCTCGGCTGGGCGGCGATGCAGAATGAGGTCTCCGGTTATTCGCTGCTCCTGTTTCTCATCATCTTCATATGGACGCCGCCGCATTTCTGGGCGCTGGCCATCGCGCGCAAGTCGGATTACGAGAAGGCCGAGATTCCCATGTTGCCGGTGACCCACGGCGTCGAGGTCACCAAAGCCTATGTGCTCAATTACACGTTCCTGCTCGTGATCGTGACCTTGCTGCCGTTCGTGACCGGGATGAGCGGATTTCTGTATCTGATTGCCGCGCTGTTGCTGGGGGCCGGTTTCATTTATTACGCCGTGGCGCTGCGCAAGTCGGACGACGCGCGAATCGCGATGCAGACATTTCACTACTCGATAAGCTATCTCGTCGCGCTGTTCAGCTTTCTGCTGCTCGACCACTACATTCCTCACGTCTGGCCGGGGTGACGGTATTGGCGCGGGCGCCGGTATTCAGCTCGTTTCAACAACTTTGCAAAGCGCCGAGTTCGGCCCGAGCTGGCACCAGCCCGCGCTGAATCAGGCCTTGTAGAATATTCAGTTCACAGACCCTCGAGACTGCATGGACGTTACAGATCTTCTCGACCCCCTGAATGACGCGCAGCGCGCCGCGGTTTCGGCCGAGGCGCGGCCTGCTCTCGTGCTTGCCGGAGCCGGCAGCGGCAAGACGCGCGTGCTCGTTCACCGCGTCGCCTGGCTGGTCCAGGTCGAAGGCGTCTCGCCCCAGGAGATCATGGCCGTCACTTTCACCAACAAGGCGGCAGCCGAGATGCGGCAACGGATCGAGGACCTGCTCGGGATGCCGACAAGGCACCTCTGGATCGGCACGTTTCACGGCCTCGCGCACCGGTTTCTGCGCCGGCACTGGCGCGAAGCCGGCCTGGCCGAGGGCTTCCAGATCATGGACTCTGACGATCAGCAGCGGATGCTCCGCAAGATGCTGAAGTCACTGGGCCTCGAAGACGGGCAGTGGACGCCGCGTGAGCTTGCCTGGTTTATCAACGCGCAGAAGGACGAAGGCCTCCGGGCCGCCGATGTCCCGGACGACGGCAATCCGACTCGGCGGCAGATGATCGATCTCTATGCGCGATACGAGCGGCTCTGCGAGCAGTCATCGCTCGTGGATTTCGGTGAGCTGCTGCTGCGAGTGCTCGAGCTCATGCGCAACAACGCCGAGGTTCGCGACCTTTATCAGCGCCGGTTCCGACATGTTCTGGTCGACGAGTTTCAGGATACGAACATGATTCAGTACCGGTGGCTCAAACTGCTGACCGGTGAGCATGGTGTCCCGTTCGTCGTCGGCGACGACGATCAGTCGATCTACCGCTGGCGCGGCGCAAGGGTCGAGAACCTGTTTCAGTTCGAGCGCGACTATCCAGGCACGCAGATCCACAGGCTCGAGCAGAACTATCGCTCGACGGCGAATATCCTGAATGCCGCCAATGCCGTCATCGCCAACAACGGCGAGCGTATGGGCAAGAACCTCTGGACCGAAGGCGTCGCCGGCGATCCGATCCGCCTCTACGGCGCGTTCAACGATCGCGATGAAGCCGAGTTCGTCGTCAATCGCATCAGGGATTTCATCGTCGGCGGCAACCGGCGCTCGGACGCTGCTGTGCTGTACCGCTCGAATGCGCAATCGCGTGTGTTCGAGGAAGCGCTGCTCGCCGCGGGGATCCCGTATCGTGTCTATGGCGGCCAGCGGTTCTTCGAGCGGGCCGAAATCAAGGATGCACTGGCCTACCTTCGGCTGATCGCCAATCGTGACGACGACCCGTCGTTCGAGCGTGTGGTCAATACGCCGACGCGGGGCGTGGGTGCGCGCACGGTCGATGTCGTGCGGTATCACGCGCGAGATGTCGGCATCAGCCTCTGGCAGGCGGCGGGCGAAGTCATCACCGAGAGTCGCCTGGCGAAGCGTTCTGCCAACGCGCTCTGGGGCTTTCTGAAGCTGATCGAGGACCTGGACCAGGCGACCCGTAACCTGCCGTTGCACGAGCAGGTCGAGCACGTTGTCGAGAAGAGCGGATTGATCCCGCATCACCTCAAGGACACGACGTCGAATGGCGAGGCTCGCGTCGAGAACCTGGAGGAGCTCGTTAACGCTGCCCGGGATGTCTACGTTGGAGAAGATTCTGAGCTGTCGCCCTTAATGGAGTTTCTGTCCTATGCGGTGCTTGAATCGGGCGAAGCGCAGGCCGGGGAGTTCGAGGACAGCGTGCAGCTCATGACCCTGCACTCGGCAAAAGGACTCGAGTTCCCGCTGCTGTTTCTCTGCGGCCTCGAGGACGGACTGTTTCCGCACCAGCGATCCCTGAACGACGCTAATGGTCTCGAGGAGGAACGGCGCTTGTGCTACGTTGGGCTGACGCGTGCGCGCGAGCAGCTGTATCTGAGTTATGCAGAGCAGCGCAGATTGCATGGGACCGAAACCTATTCGACACCCTCTCGCTTTCTGCGGGAAATCCCGCCGGATCTCATCGAGGAAATCAGACCCCAGATGCGTGTTGCGCGGCCCATTGCCCGCGTATCCCGGGCGGCACCGGAATCCGTCAACGGCGTCTCGCTCGGGCGCCGCGTCAGACACCGCAAGTTCGGCGAGGGCGTCGTGCTGAACAGCGAAGGGTCGGGTG
>DATCZB010000155.1:0-3515 GCA_036526155.1 Gammaproteobacteria bacterium | reverse complement strand
AAACCGGATCAGGAGACCCGTGGCGCTGAGCCCTGTGGACGATCCGTTCCTGTTGTTACTCACTCGGATGCTTCCTCGATCTAAATCGTGATCTTCTGTCGATACCGGGCAATTTCGGCAGGCGCTTTCAGCTCCGTCCTGAGTTTCTCGAGCAATGGCCTCTGCCCGCGCTCCTCGCCGTGCACCAGGTACACGGGTGGACGATTCCCGAAACTCGCGTACCAGTCAAGAAGATCGGCCTGATCGGCATGGGCGGACAGGCCGCCGATCGTGTATCGACGCGCCCGCACACGATAGGCGTCGCCCCACAACTTGATCTCGTCCGCACCGTCGACGAGCCGCCGCCCCAGCGTGCCCGCCGCCTGGTAACCGACGATGACCAGGTGGCACTCGGGACGCCAGACGTTGTTTTTCAGGTGATGCAGGATCCGGCCGCCCGTGCACATGCCGCTGCCGGCGATGATGATTGCCCCCGACTCGATGTCATTGATGAGCATCGACTCTTCAGCCGTCTTCGTCTCGTAGAGATTGGGCAGGTCCGGGTAGTCGGTCTTCGGCTCGAACAACTGTGCGGCAAACAGGTTGCGATAGCGTGAGTAGACCCGGGTGGCGCTGATGCCCATCGGGCTGTCGAGGAAGATCTTCCACTTGCCGAGCTGCCATTGCTCATAGTGCTCGGCCATCAGGTACAGCAGGTCCTGTGTGCGACCGACCGTGAACGCCGGGATCAGCACGTTTCCCTGGGCGGCGCGAGCCGCCTCGAACACTTGAGTGAGTTCGTCGATCGTCTCCTCGATCGGGCGATGGTCGCGGTCCCCGTAGGTGCTCTCCATGAGCACGGTGTCTGCATGTTCGAGGCGTGTCGTCGGGTCCATGAGCGGCGCACCCCGGTAGCCGAGGTCGCCGCTGAAGACCAGCGTGCGCCTGTTGCCCTGCTCCGTGTATTCGAGCTGCACGATGGAGGCGCCGAGGATGTGGCCCGCGTCGAACAGCGTCAGCGTCAGGCCAGGGGCGATCTCCGTCGGCGCGTCGTACTCGAGACCTCGAAATTGCCCGATCGATGCCTGTGCATCCTCCATCGTATACAGCGGCAGCACCCGCGCCTTGCCACGATTCGCCCGTTTCTTGTTTTCCCACTCGGCTTCCTTTTCATTGAGATAACCCGAGTCCGGCAACATGATCTCGCACAGGGCCTTGCTGGCCTCGTGCGTGTAGATCGGGCCCGAGTACCCCTGTTTGACGAGCAGCGGGACTCGCCCGGAGTGGTCGATGTGCGAATGGCTGACAACGACTGCATCGACGCTCTCCACATCGAATGGGAACGCCTCGCGGTTACGGTCATCCTCATCCGGGCTGCCCTGCACCAGGCCGCACTCGAGGACGATGGTGCTCTCCCCGGCACGCACCAGGTACAGCGACCCCGTCACCCTTTCGGTCGCCCCGAAGAACTGCAATTCAAACGCCATCCAGCGCCCAGTCGGTTACAATAGTCTCGAGCGAAGACAATGGCACCTACGATGCAAACCGGCAATAAGTATTACCTGGTTGTCGTGGCAGACGAATCGAAAGCCGTTCTCTACAAGCGCGAAAAACGTCGCGGCCCTCTCCAGGAACTGCGCACTTTCGAGAACGAGGCCGCACGCCTCAAGACCGACGACCTGATCGCCGATCGCGGCGGCCGGGCCTTTGACAGCCACGGCTACGGGCGGCACACAATGACCGCCGAAAAATCCAGTCCGAAACAACACCTCGCCGAGGGCTTTGCGCGCGGTATTGCGGAGCACGTCAGCGACGAGCTGCACAAGGGATCCCTGCGGGGCTACGCGCTGGTCGCGGCGCCGCGCTTCCTCGGGACCCTGCGCGGCCAGCTCGCGTCGCGGACCACGACCGAGCCTTTTGCCGCGATCGACAAGAACGTGGTCGGCCAGAAGACGGACGTCATCAGCAAGCTGCTCGACGGGCTGGATGCGCGCCACTAATTGTGGCCAAATCACCGTCCGACCCGCACAAGGCAGACACCATGGCCGGTGAGAAGACGCGCAAATTCGACTGGACCGACCCGTTTCTCTTCGAAGAGCAGCTCTCCGAAGAAGAGCAGCTGATCCGCGACACGGCCCGCGACTACGCCCAGGGCGAATTACAGCCGCGCGTCCTCGAAGCCTACGCCAACGAGCAGACGGACCCGGCCATCTTCACCGAGATGGGCGAACTCGGCCTGCTCGGGGTAACGATTCCCGAGGAGTACGGTGGCGTCGGCGCCGGCTACGTCGCCTACGGGCTGGTCGCCCGCGAGGTCGAGCGCGTCGATTCCGGCTACCGCTCGATGATGTCGGTGCAATCGTCGTTGGTCATGTACCCGATCTACGCGTACGGGACGGAAGAGCAGCGCAATCACTACCTGCCCAAACTCGCGACCGGCGAGTGGATCGGCTGCTTCGGCCTGACCGAGCCCGACGCCGGCTCCGACCCGGCCGGCATGCGCACCCGTGCCGAGCCGATCGACGGCGGTTATCGCCTCAACGGTTCGAAGACCTGGATCTCGAACTCGCCGATCGCCGACGTGTTCGTCGTCTGGGCAAAATCGGACGCGCACGATGGCAAGATCAGGGGCTTCGTCATCGACAAGGACGCGCCCGGACTGACCGCACCCAAGATCGAGGGCAAGCTGTCGCTGCGCGCGTCGGTCACGGGCATGATCATGCTCGACAACGTCGAAGTGCCCGAATCTGCCTTATTGCCGAACGTCGAAGGGCTCAAGGGACCGTTCGGCTGCCTCAATCGCGCCCGCTACGGCATCAGCTGGGGTGCCATGGGCGCCGCCGAGTTCTGCTTCCATGCCGCGCGCGAGTACGGCCTCGATCGCAAGCAGTTCAATAAGCCGCTGGCATCGACCCAGCTCTACCAGAAGAAACTCGCGGACATGGAGACCGAGATCACGCTCGGCCTGCAGGCGAGCCTGCGCGTCGGGCGCCTCATGGACGAGGGCAAGATGGCACCCGAGATGATCTCACTCGTCAAGCGCAACAACGTCGGCAAGGCGCTCGAGATTGCGCGTCACGCCCGCGACATGCATGGCGGCAACGGCATCGTCGACGAGTACCACGTCATGCGCCACATGGCGAACCTCGAGACCGTCAACACCTACGAAGGCACGCACGACATTCACGCGCTGATCCTCGGCCGCGCGATCACGGGCATCCCGAGCTTCTAGCCAGAAAGCGGCGGCCTGCCAGCGAGATCCAGGACCATGCTGCCAAGCTGTTTCCGGGATGAGCCCGGGTCGAGGTCCTCAGTCGGGCGGACTGACTTTGTTACCGGTCCAGCGCTCGACCAGCGCCGCCGTCGAGATCTGCGACACCAGGTTGACCCCGGAGCGCATCATGTCGGGAATGCGGTCGATGCCGAGAATGATCGCAAGCCCGGCAACCGGTACGCCGACGGCGTCGAGGGCAGGCGCGAGCGTCACGACGCTCGACGACGGGACGGGCGCAACCGTGAGTGAGACGAGGAAGGTC